>JAIRYU010000073.1 GCA_031267545.1 Holosporales bacterium
CCCGGCGGATGTTAGGATGTCGTTTCTACGGAGAGTGAGGCGCCATGAAAATGCAGACATTTGGCCAGGGTTTGTCGACGCTCTCTCTACAGTTCTTCTCGTCTTTATTTTCGTTCTCGTGGGATTTATATCGTCGCAGATTTATCTCTCGAAGATTATTTACGATAAGGACTCTTCCCTGTCTGACCTACGGACGAGGCTTAACGACGTTTGCTCTCTCCTAAAATCTGAGCAATGTAAAACCGCGGATCTGACCCAAAAAAATACTTCGCTAATGAAGCAGATCGAGGATCTTCAAGAATCTGTTGAGACACTGCGTAATATGCTCTCGCTTGAAAAAACGGCGCACAATGAAAAACGAAAGGAATCACTTACATTACAGGAGCAAATCGAGGCTCTATCGAAGCAGCTTAAAGATGTTATGGCAGCTCTTGCGGCAGAGCAAAAAAGCGCAGCCGAACAGGAGACGGCGCTTAAGCACATAAAAAGTGAAAACATAAAGCTTAGCGAAGCCTCCAGAATGAGCCTATACAGGTCCGAGTTCTTTGATAAGCTTCAGGAGGTTATTCACGGCAGAGACGGGATTAAGGTAGTTGGAGATAGATTTGTATTTCAAGCTGAGCTGTTTTTTGAATCTGCTTCCGATGAGTTAAGCGAAAATGGAATGGAGCAGGTATCAGGACTCGCAGATATTATTAAGGAAATAGGCGCCAAAATCCCGGACAGCATAAAGTGGCTATTGAGGGTTGACGGCCATACCGATAGCCGTCCAATTGCAGGAGGCGGGAAGTTTGCGTCAAACTGGGAACTTTCAAGCGCAAGAGCAATTGCGGTTGTTAAATTCCTGATAAAACGCGGAATTAATCCTAAGAGATTGGTTGCCGCAGGGTTTGGCGAGCATCAGCCAATCGCCCCAGGGAAAACGGATGAAGATTACGCAAAAAATAGGCGTATAGAATTTAAATTAGATGAGAGATAGGTGATAGCAAAAAAGTGCTTGGTCTTTTCCGGACCGTCCGGTTCTGGAAAGTCGACCTTAATAAAATTTATACTTCGTACATTTGATTCGGTTGGAACAACCGTGTCTTGTACGACGCGACAGCGAAGAGTTTCTGAAATCGACGGAGTTGACTATCGTTTTATTACACGCGATAGATTCGACGAGCTTGTTGCAAACGGAGAGTTTCTTGAGCGCACAGAATGCTATGGAAATAGATATGGAACGCTGAAAAGCGCAGTGTATGACGTGTTTACAAATAATAATCTCTGTATCATAGACCTTGATTTTCGAGGGGCTTACAAAGCGCTTTCTATGGATATTATTCCTGAGTATGAATGTATAGGAATTTTGGTCTTACCACCCTCATTGAGGGCTCTGGAAAATAGGCTAGCCCTCAGAAACAGCGAAACCGCGGAGTCCATTAAAAGGCGGCTAGAGGAGTCGTTCAGCGTACGCGAAGTAGCCGATTACAAGCATGTCATAATTAACGATAACGTTGACGTTGCATCTGCTCGTATCAAGACTATTATAAGCGCTCTTATATGATAACCGGCGCATTATTGAACATAGCAGATTATAAATCGGTACTATGTTTGCATGGAGCGTTACCGGGCCAAGAATTTTTTAGAGCCGTAAAGTTACCTATAATAGCGGCGGATGGGGCCGCAAATATTTTGGACCTTATGGAAATAAGGCCAGACGTTATCATTGGCGATATGGATAGCGTGAATCCTGAAATCTTAGAGAAAGTCCGCCACGTTAGACTTCCATCGCAGGAGCTATCTGATTTTCAAAAGGCTATCCAATATGCGAAGCGGCGTTCATTACTGCCGTCGATCATCTGCGGAATGAACTCTGGATACCTCGATCATATTGTCAACAACTTCAGCATTTTTATGTCAACCGACTCAGCGCTAGTGGACGACGGAATCGTCGGATTCACATTACAGCCAGGGCAAAAAAAACTCAGGGTCAAGCCAGAGACAAAGTTGTCTGTATTTGGAGCGCCAAGATGCGTCATTTCATCGAGCGGACTTAGGTGGGAACTACGTAACCATCTTCTAGAATTTCCTGGCGCAACATCGTGCTGCAACAGAGCTGTAACTGATGATGTTGTAGTGAATGTACATGAGGGAAAGGCGCTAGCCTTCGTATATCTGCGCGATGTTGTTGATGCGGGAGTTACGCCTAACTCGCGACATTAGGACATGCGAGACTGGCGCGACATATGGCGCTAATACCTTCTTCGATCACATTGCGAATCCTCGCTGTTTAGGTTGTTAATCCACAAATCCAGGTGGATCTGGACATTCTACGATCGGCTCATATAGAATGGATCCCGTTCGTGTGTGATGTGAGTTTATATGACGAAGAAAGCCGTAGAGGTTGTGCAATTTCCTCTTGTTGCTTTGCGTGATGTTGTCGTTTTCCCAGTTGCTGTTGTTCCGCTTTTCATTGGACGTCACAAATCTGTTAACGCAATAGAGATGGCGCTTATGAACGATAAATGCGTTGTGTTTGCAACTCAAAATGATCCGACAAAGGACATAGTGAGAGAGTGCGATCTCTATAAATTAGGCACAGTCTGCTATATAGATCAGACAGTCACATTGACGGATGGCACCATCAAAATTCTGGTTACAGGTCTGTATAGGGCAAAAATAGTAGGGGTTAAAGATACGGACGACATAATGCTTGGAGACACAATCGAGGCCAAGACCGTACAAAGTAATAACAACCAAATTGATGGGCTAAAACTAGCTTTGCAATCTAATTTTGAATCATTTTTCAAGAAAAATAAGAATGTGCCAACCGATGTGTGGGCCACTATCTCGTCAATAGACGATCCGTCAAAATTGTGCGACATGATTGCGTCATATCTTCCGCTGAAGGTAAGCGAACGACAAAGCATATTGGAAACGCTATCCGTCAGAAAGAGACTAGAGAAACTAATATACTTAATGGAAGAAAAATCTGAACTTGTCACTGTAGAGAAGAAGATCAAGAATCGTGTGAAACGACAGGTTGAGAAGAATCAAAAAGAGTACTACTTAAACGAACAGCTAAAGGCGATATACAGGGAGCTTGGCGACGTTGAAGACGCCAACCAAGAGATAAAAACTTTGGAATCGCAAATCAAGAATTCTGAGATGGCAAGCGAAGCTAAGGAGAAAGCATTACACGAGGTAAAAAAACTTAAAAACATGCCAACGATGTCTCAGGAAGGCGGGATAATTAGGACATATATAGACTGGCTCTTAGGCATTCCGTGGATGTCTTCGACTGAAGAGTCGACCATTAAAGAGGCTGAGGAGATACTCGAAAAAAGCCATCACGGATTGGAGAAGGTCAAAGAACGCATCATGGAATATCTTGCCGTCCAGAAGCGCGTCAACAAAATGAAGGCTCAGATAATGTGTTTTGTCGGGCCTCCAGGCGTCGGGAAAACCTCCCTCGGTAAGGCCATTGCAGACGCCACCAAGAAGTCCTTCGTCAGGGTTGCGCTAGGCGGAGTGAATGACGAAGCGGAAATTAGGGGGCATAGGCGTACGTATATCGGAGCCATGCCTGGTAAGATTATTCAGGCCATGAAAAAAGCTAAGACGTCTAACCCAGTTTTCTTGCTAGACGAAATTGATAAGATGGGAGTCGATTGGAGGGGAGATCCGGCGTCTGCCTTGCTAGAAGTTCTTGATCCAGAGCAAAATCATGCGTTTGTAGACCATTACCTGGAAATTCCATATGACCTATCTGGCGTAATGTTTATTACGACTGCAAACACGTTAGATATTCAGCACGCCCTCCTCGATCGTATGGAAGTCATCAATCTCTCGGGATATACCGAAGAAGAGAAGCTCAATATCGCGAAGGCGCACATTATCCCGAAACAACTTGAGCTCAACGGATTAAAGGGCAACGAGTTAGAGATTAAAGACTCCGCAGTGGTCAAGATTGTGAAGAATTACACAATGGAGTCCGGAGTTAGAAATCTGGAAAGAGCAATCGCAAAGATATCCAGAAAGGCAGTTAGAAAAATTGTCTCAGGCGATGATGTTTCTGAGGTTACTGTTGACGTAGACAACGTGTCCGATTTCCTTGGAGCCGAAAAACACAAGCATACTAAGGCTGGACAAACGCCGAAAGTTGGGGTAGTCACTGGTCTCGCGTGGACCGAGTCTGGCGGAGACATTCTAGCAATAGAGGTGTTATTGGTTCCTGGAAGCGGCGCCATAATCTCTACCGGGCAGCTTGGAGAAGTGATGCAGGAATCGATTAAAGCATCGTACAGCTACATTAAATCTCAGTGTGATCGCTTCAATTTGGACAAAGATGAATTTGCAAAACTCGACGTTCACGTCCATGTTCCAGAGGGAGCCGTTCCGAAAGATGGACCGTCTGCCGGCATTACTGCGTGCGTCGCCATCGCGTCCGCATTCACCAATAGAGCCGTCAGGGCCGATATTGCTATGACCGGCGAAATTACTTTGACTGGAAAGATCTTGGCGATAGGCGGCCTCAAGGAAAAGTTGTTGGCGGCAAGGAGGAACGGAATCAAAAATATATTCATTCCGAAAGAGAACGAAGACGACGTCAAGGAGCTTCCGAAGGTAATAGTAGACGACGTGACAATCAAATGTGTCGGGAATATCAGCGAGGTGTTAGCGGAAGTCTTCTCCGACCCGATGTGTTCGATGAAACCATATTCGAGCACTCAGTTGCGTAATTGAGTTGCCAATCCCCGCGCATAAAATAGCTGGATGCGGCGCCGCGCGATAGTGTAAGATATGGCGTGTAGTAGCGGCGGAGTAGCTCAGTTGGTTAGAGCAGCGGAATCATAATCCGCGTGTCGGGGGTTCAAGTCCCTCCTCCGCTACCATGCTATTTTCCTGGAATATAACTGGAATATAATATGAAGATTAATTCAAACGACATTAGGGTAGGCAACGTTCTTGAACGCAACTCCAAGTTGTGGATGGTTGCGAAAACGATGCATGTTCAACCCGGAAAAGGCGGCGCATTTATGCAGGTTGAGATGAAGGAGTTGAGGGGAGGATCAAAACTAAACGAAAGGTTCAGAGCAGCCGATACTGTCGAGAAGGTGTTCCTTGACGAAGTCCCGTTCCAGTTTTTATACAGAGACGGGAACAGCTTGTGTTTCATGAATCAGGATACGTTTGATCAGATACAGCTATCGGAAGACCTCGTCGGGAAGAGCGCACAATTCTTATCTGACGGGATGACGGTTAATGTCTGTATGTATGAAAATGAGCCGATCAGCGTGTCATTACCACAGACTGTTGCGCTAGAAGTAGTCGAGGCTGAGCCGGTTGTTAAAGGACAAACCGCTACGTCGTCGTACAAACCAGCCACGCTTTCTAACGGCGTCAGGATTATGGTGCCGCCCCATATAGAAACGGGAACGATGGTAGTTGTAGATACGGCAGACGCTACGTACGTCGAGAGGGCGAAATAATTGGATGTTCAAGACAGGATGTTTACTAGTTATGATGAAGGCGGCCGAGAGAACAGCTAGTCGTCTAGTTAGAGATTTTGGCGAGCTGGAGAAGCTGCAAGGGACACGGAATGAATTTAAGGGATTTGTTACAGCCTCTCAAGAAAATGCCGAGAGCAAGATTATGTATGACCTGTCTAAGTTCAAACCTGATTATTCATTTTTGTGTGAAGAGGCAGGAGCTGTGGAAGGCGAGAACAAGGCGTTCACATGGATTATAGATCCGATTAACGGGAAAGGTAATCTCATGAGGGCAATCCCGTACTTTGCAATTAACATCGCTCTCACGAATAACGAGCGAGCCGTAGCCGGCATCACGTACGATCCGATGCGCGGCGAATGTTTTAGGGCGGAGCCGGGCAGCGGAGCATACCTGGGCAACCACTTTAGGTTGCGCACTTCTAGCCGCGAGCAGATAGCTGGCGCAGTTATAGCCGTTCAATCCGATCATGAAATCGATTTACAATTGGCAAAGAAAGGGGCAACTGTCAGGAGAACCGGCTCAACTGCGCTCGATATCGCGTATTTGGCCGCTGGAAAGTATGACGCCGTCATATCCAAAGGCGCGCGGATATGGGACATGGTGTCCGGCGAAATCCTTGTTCGCGAAGCCGGCGGATTTTGGGATGCGGCGCAGGCGGAGGATGGCTCGTATAATTTGGTCGCTGCGTCGTCTGCGAGGTTGCTGAATATCGTGAAAGAGTGTTTATAACGTTCGAGGGTGGCGAGGGATGCGGAAAGAGTGTCCAATCCAAGCTTTTGTACGATTATCTAATCGCGCGCGGAAAGAACGTGACGCTTACGCGCGAGCCTGGCGGCTCGGCCGTTTCAGAAGAGATAAGGCATATTCTGTTAAAGGGCGATATCGATAAATTAGCTCCGATTACGGAGACGCTTTTGTACATGGCGGCAAGGTCTGAATTGTGGATCAAAACGATTAGGCCTACTCTAAACGCCGGCGGCATTGTTATTAGCGACAGATCGCAAGATTCTACGGTTGTTTATCAAGGAATATGCAAGGGAGTTGATCGGTGTTTGATAGAGTCCATATTTCGCTCATTTTCCGGGAACGCAATGCCAGATAGGACATACGTAATTGATATAGCCCCGTCTATTGGAATCGCGCGGTCTATGTCTAGGGACGGCAACGACGAAACAAGATTTGAAAAAATGGGTTTGAAGTTTCATGAGGCTATCAGGAACGCCTTCCTCAGTCTAGCGCAGGAAGACCCGAAAAGGTTCGTAGTGCTGGACGGCGCTCTACCCGCAACGGATATACACGACGCGATCGTAACAGATCTGATTAGAATCTGCCATCGTAAGTTAAAGCTGTGATACGTTCGATAATTCGTTGCGACTCTACCATAAGTCCGTCAATTATTATATCGGGAGAAAATACGCAAGCATGTTTCTCAAACTGGATATCAGGTTGAATAGTCCGATAATATATGTTAGCATCGCGCTGGTGCGTGCGTACATATCTTATCTTAATATTGCAAATGAAGTTTAAATACAGCCGGTTCGCTTTACGGATATTGCTGGTAGCGCTACTGTTAATTATCCCAGATGTGATTTATGCGTCAGTGCGCGGCTTGTTCCAGAGTACTGGCGCATATAAATCTTCTCATGATTTAAAGGTGTTATTGCTAATTATTCCGCTCG
>JAIRYU010000025.1 GCA_031267545.1 Holosporales bacterium
ATCTGCCTCGTTAGATTGAGATTGCGTCTTGCCAAGCCTGTCATTTTTGTTTGATAGCGCGGGAGCCTTGCTCTTTGAGCCGATCTCTACGTAATCAAAAACGGCATACCCCGTATCCTTTTGCGCGGGAGAGCGCATCCCGCTAAAATTAACGCATGTCAACGCGATTACAAGCCCATGAATTACCAGCGATGCAATGAGCGGGAAATTCTGCATTATCTCCTCTTCGCGCCTTTCCTTCCACGTTGCTCAACTTGAGGCAACCGCCTCCTATTATTAGATTGGCCATTTCGCGCAACTTCTCTACCTCTCGGTTGCGCTGACTTTATGGATCGCGGTTCGGGTATGTCCCTCACATTATTGTCCGCCTGTGTTTCTGCGATAAGCGATACCTTACATACGCCAAGCGCTGAAATTGCCCCCATAATTTTCATTATTTCTCCGTACGGCAAGTCATTATCCCCCCTTACATATACAGTATCGCTTTTTCTTTCCTGTAACAGCGCTGGAAGATCATATGCTAGTTTCTCGATTGTGGTACCGGTATCATCCACATAGACGTTTGAATTTTTATCGATCGATATAATTACGGGCTTTATCTGAGAATCATCAATAGTTGCGGCCTTCGTCTTCGGCAGATTTACGCGGACTCCAACATTAAGCATCGGGGCCGTGATCATAAAAATTATTATCAAAACTAGCATCACTTCGACGAGAGGGGCTATATTGACGTATGTATTTGGATGCTCCCGCCTGCGGCGATTATTGTTCATCGCACTGTCTCGATATTATTGAACTAAACTCCTCTGAGAAAGTTTCAAGCCTGTTAATATATCTGTTAATGTCGTTCATTAACTTATTATATGCAACGGCTGCCGGGATAGCCGCGACTATGCCCAAGGCTGTAGTAAACAGCGCCTCCGATATTACTGGAGCAACCGTAACTAAACTGGCGCTTTGTTGAATCGCTATTGCCTTAAGGCCATTTAAAATTCCGAGCACAGTTCCGAACAGCCCCATGATTACCCCGTTCGTTCCGAGCGAAGATAAAAACCCCATACTCTTCTCAAGCTCGTCTATCTCTTTTCTTATGGATATCTGCATCACTCTATCAATTCTTCGTTCCATAATTTTAATTACATCGGAATTTCTGGTGTTTTTTTCGACGAAACTTTTCCATTCAGCCATAGCGGCACAGAACACGCTGGACATGGGATCAAAGGCCGCCTCCCTAAGATCTTGGTACAAGGCCTCCAATGGAGTTCCAGACCAAAAGCTATCCTCAAAATAGTCAGCCTCTGCCGCGAGTCTTTTCATTCTCATATGCTTACTTATGATAATTTTCCAGGACCAGATTGACGATATAAGAAGCAATATAACAACGCACTTGATAACGAATCCGGCATTCCAAAACATCGAGAACGCCGACGAATCTTGAACGGCTGGAGTCGTAGCAACGCTGGCCGCTATGGCCGGATCAATTACGTCCCCAATCGCATCGGCAGTACTACCAGGTAACTGCGAACTCTCCAGCACAACACTAGCAGAAAAAAGGCCAAGCCACCTTCATTGTACACCAACCGCCTGCCATGGTGAAACCGCAGAGTTCAAAGACAAAGTAGAAAACAACAAAAGCTGAACGCCACCACACATGACGCCCAGCCTATCCCCTTATTTTTAGAAGTTCACCTTTACGCCAACCGCATACACCTGAGTACTCTGCTTCTTGATGGCAACGGCCCTCCAATCGGCCTCGGCTTTGCCTATGTTGTAAAAGGCGTTACGTTGAGCGCATGCCTCGCTACACGATCTCGAATCGATATGGCTGACCTCAACGAACGCGCCGAATCCGTCGCAGATTTTATAGTCCGCCGTTAATGTAATCACGTCGCCCTTCGTCTTTTGATCATAATTGAACTTTCTCCACGCATGGTTGTACGCCGCAGCAAACATCCAGTCTCCCCGCGTATACCGGACTCCAACATTATACGCTTTGCCTGCGTTTCCGCCTCTTCTGCACAGAAATCCGCCATAACCATTATCGATGGCCGTATCGTCATTATCCTCTCCTTCATTTCTGAAGTCGCCAAAATTCCTAGGCGTACGCGACTTACCACTGTCAATATATCCGACTCCAATAGCAAAGTCCCCATAGCGCAAGGTAGTCGTTATGTGATATGAGCTTGCGTTTTTAAGTTTAATTACATGGTCCTGACCGGCATAATTCAACGTTATACTCCTTGTATTCTCGCGCAGATACACGACGGCAAATTCAGTTCTTACTTTCGGAGTCCACTCATGTCTGTGACTCAATCCGAACGACATACTCATGCGGCCGGAAGGCTTATCGCCGTCTTTTTTAGCGGGAATAAACAATCCCGGATCATTCCCAACCTTAGAGCTGCCAGTGCCTCTATTCCTTGAGTCGTGTCCTGCGTGTTTTGTATCCGGAGTAACGGCGCATGAAACCTGCAGGCCATAAAATCTCGGAGAGTAGTACGCTATCTTCGTCGCCTTATTGGTGTATCCGATCATATAAACCGGACTAGTTACACCGGTTGCAAACTCCGCTTCATCGCCAAGGATTCCATCAACTCCGCCTGTTCCGCCGAGTAGCTGCTGCCCGCCGAACAAGTACGTCGCCGCTGAATCCTTAACGTTTCCAATCTGTATTATTCCGTAGTTCACTTCCCCGAACCACACATACGCCTTGGCTACGCCAGTATCATTTTTTATTGCATCAAGCTCGATAAGCGCGCCAAATTCCACCCCATTCTTCATTGCCCCGGCAGCTTTAAGCCCAACATAGGTCTCGCCCCCCACTATTCTCGGCATACCAGTATCAAATGAAGATCTACTCACTTTGTCGTCATTTTCTTGCTCTGGGTCTCCACCCTTATAGTACTTGTACTTACCGCTTACGGCAGTTACCACACCCTGCGCCCCCCCGTAAAAAGTTACCCTCGGCTTTCCAACGACAACGCACTGCGTCGCCGCAACGGCCAAACATCCGACTAGATACGCCTTCTTCATACTCAATCCTAAATTTCAGGTCGACACGCCACCGCATAGCCTCCCTAATAGTACTCCGTGCGGTGACGATAGTTTGAATAAGAATGTAGACGTTAAGCGCGACTCAATGCGAAGAAAGTTGCTTATGAGCAACTACGCATATAGCATTGGGGCTAGCACCTGGAGATTTGCAATTGCTCGATGTGGTCCATATCAAACGCAACCTCGCTCATACGCGAGGCCGCAAAGCGGGCCGGGCCGGGCCCCGGAATCTATAAGATGCTTGATTCCAACGGTAATACCATTTATATCGGCAAGGCTAAAAACTTGCGCAATAGGCTGCTTTCGTACACAAATCCAAACGGATTATCCAACAGAATCAAAATGATGGTTTCAAATGTTCGCGACGTTGATGTTGTGATGGTGAATTCCGAGATGGAGGCCTTCTTGCTCGAAAGCAATCTTATAAAAAAGATCAAGCCGTTCTACAATATCCTTCTCAAGGATGATAAGACGTTTCCATACATCGTCATAGATTCGTCTCACAAATTTCCGAAACTATTTAAATACAGGACGCTGAAGCCAAAAAGCAATGATTTCTTCGGACCATACCCATCCGTATGCGCTCTTGACGAGACCATTAAACTGATCCAAAAGACATTCCTTATTAGGGGCTGCTCCGATTCATATTTCACGAAAAGAGATAGGCCGTGCTTGCAATACTACATCAAGAGGTGTAGCGCTCCGTGCATGCATAAGATCACGGAAGACGAATATCTGGAGGAAGTGGAAATGGCAAGGGAACTGCTACGCGGCGGAGGAACGCGCGTCAGAAACGAACTTGTACGCCAAATGAGAATTGCCGCCGAATGTCATGATTTTGAACGCGCGACGTCATTACGAGACAAAATAAAATCGCTCTCAGATATACAATCTAAACAGTACATCCAGATTGACGATTTGCGTTCCATCGATTTCATCGCGGTATCCGCAGGGAGCGGCAATACGGCAATTGCCGGCGTTACGTTTCTTAGAGGCGGAAGAAATGTGGGGTTTGAGTCATTCACATTGGAAAACGTATGCGACGAATCTCAGCAGGATATCCTGGCTTCATTCATTATGCGCTTTTACAAAAACGTTAGCATTCCATCGCGCATAGTAACGGACTGCGACATCGGCGAAAATCAACATATCGCCGAGTTTTTCAGCATGATGAACGCCTCTTCAAAGCTTATACATGCCAAGCATGGCGTATATAAGCGCATCATGGATTCATGCAAGCTCAATGCGCGCATGCGACAGAAAAAAAATGGGAACAGTCAGTTTGCCGCGGCAATACCAGAGCTGTGTAAGATCCTACGCCTCAGCTCAATCAATAGGATAGAGGTATACGACAACAGCCACATCCAAGGAACTAACGCCTGCGGATCTATGATCGTCTTTGAAGACGACGACATTCAAAAAAGTAAATTCAGGAAATTTAACATTCCAGACGACGTCGCCAATGGCGGCGATGACATAGCGATGATGAAATTCGTACTGCACAAGAGGTTTAAATCTACGCGCATTCCGGAAGTTCCAGATCTAATTATGGTCGACGGCGGGGCAATTCAATTGGTGGCGGCGCAAGAAATTATATATGAATTTGGGCTGTCTGAGAGAATTTCCGTCGTAGGCATCGCTAAGCAAAATGATCGCAAAATTGGGGATGAAAAAATCGTACCATACGATGTGGGCGAAAAAATATCTAGCGCAGACGCTGGATTACTGTTATTCTTGATCGCGCTTAGGGACGAAGCGCACAAGGCGGCCATCGGATTTCACCGTAAGATACGGAGAGCCGGTTTGTCGAAGTCGGTTGTAGATTCGATTCCATCCGTCGGAAAGTTCAGAAAAAGGATGCTGCTGGAGTATTTTGGTTCTGCCGAAAATGTGATGAAGGCTTCTCTTGAGGACCTAAAGATGGTAAAAGGGATTAGCGATAAAACCGCCGAGTTAGTCTTTCGTTTTTTCAGAGGCGGCTCGCTACGGAGTAATGGCAATGAATAGGATCTCGACCGTTCCAAACATACTGACGATCTCCAGGGT
>JAIRYU010000036.1 GCA_031267545.1 Holosporales bacterium
TATTTCAACAATCTTTACGAAAAATTAATACTTATCAAGTAGTATATTCTGTGTATGGCATGCGCAGCAATTAAATATGCGGCACCGCGTTAAAACATAGGGAAACAGGGAGACATTTACCTAACTAGTTGACAATGGCAAATTGTGTTACACTCTAAGTTTAGTTTTTTGTCTGGAATCTACACATGGAATGCTGTCTTCATTGTAAATCAACGAATCTTGTTAAAAATGGGAAGAGCGCTTGAAAAAGTCAGCGCTATAAATGCAAAGGCCGCAGGCGAATATCGAATGTCTAATGCTTTGGTTAGCGATCTCATGACGACAGGCTCTAATGTGATTGCATACAATGAAGACGCGTCTGACAGTCACAACTTGTATGACAATCAGACACAGCTGGATGGCCCTGTCTGTCAGATATAGTGGTGGTTAGCACACTTTAACTGAACGACCGTTTGCAACATGCGCAACGCGAGTTCGCCGCGTTGGCTACCCTTCATCTTCTAGCTGATTCGCCAATATACCTAGTCAGAGTTCTCTCCGCTTCCGCATCAAGCGGACTGTACTTGGCGCCTGCGACGTTCATCGTTTTTGGAGTATTGATCTTAGTGGCTATTCGCTCAAACTCTCGCGTTGGAATTCTGTAATATTCGTTGCTCCCAACGGCCATTACGACCATCGTTCCGGCGTCTGTATTACGGTTACCGTCCCGTTTATTTGTATCAGCCTGATTCGCGCTCTGTTGCCTACTACCTTGGTTACTTCCCTGCCTACCTACGCCTCCGTCATCCCTATAATCCCGCTCCTGACTCGCGCTCTGTTGCCTACTACTCTGATTACTTCCCTGTCTACCTGAGCTTCCGTTATCCCTATAATCTCGCTCCTGACTCGTGCTCTGCTGCCTACTGCTCTGATTACCTCCCTGTCTACCTGAGCTTCCGTTATCTCTATAATCTCGCTCCTGGTTCGCGCTCTGTTGTCCTGGATCAATTGGTACTGCCATGCTCAGAAATTCTGTTTTAGGCACAGTGTGTAGTTGACCGTCGCTTACAGTCGTAACTTCTATGTTCTCGGCAGTTTCCGGAGGAGGCGTAACCCTCATCGTAGGCGCGCCGGTAACCATCAGCGTAATCTGAGTAAGCGTCTCATCAATGGTTGCTCCCAAGGTTATTAACTCACATATAGCGTTTATCACTGACTGATCGTGTGGGGTGGCTTGTTTTCCAAGCAGGCGAGCTGCCTCTGGGCGGCGCCCAGCCCTTGATTCGGTCGCTATGTGGATAATCAGCGTTTTATCATTAAATTTCTTGTTCACGCCTGTGAATATATATTTCGGTAATTTGTCTGTTCTATTTCTCCTGGCAACGTCGTTGTTGAATTCATCAAACTCTTTTTGAAGCGCGGCAAGCTTCTTACGATCTGTTCCAGCGGAGGTCATTGCTTCCATTAGTTCCTGATACCTATCCTCTTCCTCCGGCGTACGCTTAACTGTGGCGCTGTTCTGGCCTCCTCCCGCGGATTTGCCAAGGCCGCCCAGCGCCGTCAGAGCCCCCACAACGGAACCTACGGCCGACGTTCCTCCGGAGCGTTTAGCCTGCGCCTCTAATAATTCAACTCTCGCAATTACCGAGGCTATCTCCTTCTGGTTGATAGCCAAATTATTCTGCCCAGATTTATCGGCTACCAATTTATTGAACTCCGCAACCAGCGTGTCCAGCTGCGCAATCTTGGCCTCGTCTCGTTTGGATTTTTCCTCGCGTTGCCGTTGATCATCCTCTATCTGTTTCGTCATCTGATCAGTTTGCGCCTTCAATTCGCTGACTTGCGTTTCCAACCCATCATGCCGCTTCTTCAATTCTTCAAGTTGTTGCCCAGCCTCTGTCTTCAGCTCGCTGAGCTGTGTCTCTAATCCGTCAAGCCGCTTTGTTAACTCCTCAAGACTCTGCTTTGTCTGCGTTTCCAATTCGCCAAGTTTCGTCTTTAGCTCTTCAATTTGCTTCTTCAACTCCTCGATATTCGCAGCTATCTCTTCAAGCTGTTTTTTTATTTGGGCTACCTCGTCGGCTGTTTTTTTATCCGCTCCGCTCTCGCCCCGCAACTTGTCCATCTCATCCTGGAACTTTTTCTGAATTTCTTCTAGTTTCTTTCCTAGCATTTCAATGGCAACGTCTCTTCCCGCAAACTCCGCGCTTGCGCTACCGAGAATCGTTGAACATGTCATTGCGCACATCGCCGTATATGTTAATATCTTCCTTGAATTCATCGTATGAATCCTCCATAACTGAGGATAGCGGGGACATCCCGTTATCGTCTTAATTGTCATACTAATACATATTTCTTTAAAAACCATGAAAGTTTCAGTATAGACTTATATATTAAAATTTCGCTGTCAGCATAAACTGCTGGCGCGGAACAAATCACAAACTGTTTCCGGAGCATTGTTGTGATATAATGCGTCGATATCCAGTCATGAAATCCTAATTTTGTGATCACCTCAAACCCAGTGGAAAATTTATCCATGCTTGAAGCGAATATGGAACTTGAATTTTTAAAAACGGAAATTAAACGACACGACGATCTGTACTACAACAAGGCGACGCCAGAATTATCGGACGACGAGTATGACGCGCTTCGGATCAGACTTAATGCAATTGAGAAAAGATTTCCAGAATTAATATCGGACAACTCCCCAAGTAACAATATCGGAGCTCCGGTTTCTGACTCGCATTTTTCAAAGGCTCAGCACCATACCCCCATGCTATCATTAGAAAATGCGTTTTCCATTGACGACGTCGAGAAATTTTTCTGGAGGGCTGCCACTTTTTTGAGTATCGCCACATCCGACATGGAGTTCTGTGGCGAACAAAAAATAGACGGACTATCGGCGTCGATAATATATATCAACGGGAAGATAGCGTGCGGCAGCACCAGAGGAAATGGCTTTATCGGCGAAAATGTCACTCAGAATCTGATTACAATTTCAGATATTCCCAAAACTATTCCACTGCCGGGAGTAATTGAAGTCAGGGGGGAGGTATATATTAGGACAGAGCGCTTTAACGACATCAACGCTGAGAGACGCCTCTCTGGAAGCGCGCCATTCGCAAATCCGCGAAATGCGGCAGCCGGCTCTTTAAGGCAAATCGACTCGGCTGTTACCTCGTCGAGACATCTGCAATTTTTTGCGTACTACATGTCGTCGATTGACGATACTGTCCGCATAGAGACGCAAGAGAATACGCTGAGCCAACTGCGAAATCTCGGATTCTCTGTTGCCGAACATAAATTGTGCCGCAACCTAGAGGAGATTGATAAGTTTTACAAGGACGTCATTGCTAAGCGAGATTCGCTAGGCTACGAAATTGATGGCGCTGTGTTTAAAATAAATTCCATACAATTGCAGAAGCGACTTGGATTTTCCGGACGAAATCCCAGGCATTCGGTGGCGTTTAAATTTTCAGCCAGCGAAGCGGAAACTACAATAAATAAAATAACGTTAGGAGTTGGACGAACCGGCAAAATAACTCCGGTTGCCATAGTTAATCCTGTCAACCTATCTGGCGCAGTTATCTCTAGAGCTACCCTCCATAACTTTGATGAAATTGACAGAAAAAACATTGCGGTCGGGGATACTGTTCTGATTGCTAGATCCGGAGACGTAATCCCCAAGATTATTTCTGTGGTGAGAAAATCGGGCAATCCAAAATTTGAAATGATGGTTGTGTGTCCGTCATGCGGCGCTCCAATTGCCAGACGCGAAGGAGGCGTCGATTTATACTGTCAGAACCGATACTACTGTTCCAGCCAAATCGTTTGCTACATATCATATTTTGTTTCGAAAAATTGCTTCGATATCGTGGGACTTGGCGAAAGGCAAATCGAGGAGTTTTATATGGAGGGCCGCGTAAAAACCGCCGTAGACATATTAAGGTTGAGAGAAAAAGAATCCGAATATGGAGAGCTTTCGCAGAAGGCGGGATGGGGTATCGCATCTGCAAACAAATTGTATGACGCTATCGACGCGCGGAGACGTATTTCGTTGCCCAGGTTTATCACAGCGCTGGCAATTCCGGGTATCGGAGAAACCATCGCTCAATTGCTTGCCGATAAGTTTCTAACGATGGAATTACTGATGAAGGCTGACGCAACCGACACGATGGATATTAACGGCATTGGAGTATCGCTTGCAGACGAGATATCGCGATTCTTCAAAGAAGAAACAAACGTCTCTTACATCCGTGCGCTTCTCCAAAACGTCTCTATAAATAAACACGAGCCAACGCGCGTTTCTAAGGCAGGCGGAATGTTTTACAGGAAGACCATCGTCTTTACCGGTAAGCTATCTAAGATAAGCAGAAATTTGGCAAAGCAGCTTGCAACGTCTGAAGGAGCGTTTG
>JAIRYU010000048.1 GCA_031267545.1 Holosporales bacterium
CGTTAACAATGACATTCTTAGGGGAAAGGTTGATAGGAGAATTACCCTGGTTGGGGTAGGGGCAGCATCCTTCATGATGTCGCTCCTTGGATTCTCAGGCATATGCTCAATCCTCGGAATGATACTCGAGAAGGTGTACCCGGCGCTTATAGCGTTTGTCATCGTACGAATCGCGCACCATTACATTTCCGGCGCGCGACGCAGGTAAACGCGCGCTAATCCAAAATGGTTGTGAGCCGTTGTAGAAAAGAGCTAGGGTTCTGTGCGTTAGTCTCGATAGTAATCAGCAGTCAGTTAGGGTCCGGCGTCTTTGTTTTGCCGTCGTCGTTGGCAAAACATGGAACAGTCGGGCTACTGGGATGGCTTGTATCGGTTGCGGGAGCGATTACCCTCGCCCTCGTCTTCTCGGACTTATCGTCGCGAATCACGAATAGCGGAGGTCCGCATGCGTATGCGCTTGAGGCGTTCGGAAGGAAGGCCGGCTTTTTTACTGGTTGGACGTACTGGATGATATCGTGGGCCAGCAATTCCATTCTTCTCGTAACCGCAACAAAGTATCTAATCACAATGACAGGCCCTATCTCCGCGATCCAAACAATTATATTGGAGGCGCTGTTGCTTATGGCTATTACGCTCCTTAGCGCCGCGCGGATTAGTGTCATAGGTCGAATAGGAACATGTCTTACCGCGCTGAAATACGTGCCTCTCTTCGTTTTGCCCTTAATCTTTTTTTTATTTTTTGATATCGCGTTATTTAACGACGGAGCGCCTGATCAAAGCTCCAACGCCATTTCAACCGTCTCAACAACCGCGCTTCTAACGTTTTGGGGATTTGTTGGGGTAGAGTGCGCAACATCCGCGGCTCACAACGTACGAAACCCTGAAACAACAGTGCCGCGCGCCCTGATCGTTGGGACGATATGCGTAGCGTTAGTCTATGTCCTTAACACTATTTCAGTTATAGGAATTGCAGGGTTTAAGGAATTGACGAATACGGAAGCGCCGTACTCGTTAGTAATGAACAAGGTATTCGGAGGCATTGGCGACGCCATGATTTCTATGCTGGCAATTGTGGTCTGTCTCAGTACGTTAAACTCTTGGATATTCACCAGCGGACAGATAGCGCACCGCGCATATACCGATAAGCTGTTCCCAGGCATATTCGGTAAAACAAATAAGCACGGAGCCCCGATCGTAGCGCTGACGCTTGCATTTTGCGGTAGCATTCCGTTTTTAATTCTCGAGAGAATTGAACAAGATGGATTTGATAAATTGATGTCGCGCATGTGTAGCGTGTTCATGTGCGTGTATCTGGCGTGCTGCTTCGCCTATATCAAACTTATCGGGAAATGGTACGGAGCGCGGAAGGCAAGGTGGAGTCGGTACGCGCTGTCGTACGCAGCTGCGACGTTTTGCTTCTTTGTTTTGGTTCAGGACGCAGTGTCAGCCCTGCTGATGCTGGCGGCGTTTATCATCCTTGGAATCCCGGTATTGGTAAAATGTAAACATTTGCCTAGTCCCTAGCTAACAGGCTAATTGGCAATGCCCATGGATTGTACGAATGTATATTAGATAAACAGATCCCTGACGGAGCGGAGTTCAAGTTCGTATGAGCGCCGCTTGCTTGTATGCCTCGCTCATAGATTCATTGGATTATTCTACTCTAGGTCCCATGGCGCGCGTACTGAGCGGCCTTGATCGTCTCGCGCATCCACCCCCGGTAGATGGAGCTCTATTGTTTCCCGGCGCTCCCGTATCCAGGCGATAAGTAGTTGCATCTCGTCCGGCGGTTCTGTTCCGCTAACTTCTGCCAAGTAACGTAGGAGGTTTACTGCGTCCGCTATCGGTAGCGCGTCCGCACGTATAGCGTCTATTAGGCGGGCGACAAACGGGAAGTCGTAGGTCTGCTCTGGGGCATCCGCGATGGCCGCGTCCCCCGTATCTGGAAGCCAGGACGGGCGTACTAGGGCGCCTTGACCGTTCAGTTCCATTATTTGCGGTAGACTGACCTCGAATACGTCTCTGTTCCTCCACACGTAATCAGCTATGCTCGCTGCCGACCTCAACTGCCTATCGCTTACCTGCAGTAGCGAGCCAGCCTCCCGCAGTTGCGGAGTAGCGTCCACTACCCTGTACACGATCTCTCGCGCTTCACGCTTTGGTAGTTCGTGTCTTCCGTGAACGCTCCTCGATCCGTCCATGGATGCGCCCATTGCGTTTATAAAGGCAACCACGCGCGGGAATTCGTCAACGCGTTCGCCCGGGGCAGCTACTGGCCGCGATACTGTTCCATGCAGGTTCCCCAGCACCTGCGGTAGATTGGCCTCAAATGCGTCTTTATTTCGCACGATATATTCAGTTCTTTCTCGTATACAAGACTCCTCGTACTTAGTCGGTAGCGGCATTCCCGCGCTGACAGCTACGGCTCGCAACACGCCTATTAACGCTCCCGCGCGCATAGACTGCGGATCACTTCCATCTACTACTGCGCCACTACATGGAATGTATTGGGTGGAGCCTGTTGATATGAGGAGCGCTGCAACTTGTGGGTGGTTTGGGAAAATCTGGTACGCCGTTACAGCGCGTCTCGCTTCTTCTTCATGATCCCACTCTATCAGCTGCAACGCGGGTTCGATGTCGGGGGCAATCTCCCTAATAAAGTTGGACATTCGATTGCCCGAGCGCGCGCTTGTGCCATCTTCAGCGCCACACGCCCGGAGTAGAGCCCTCGCTTCATCCATACTCATTCGGTTATGCTGGGGACAGCCGACCAAGGTACAAAGGCGGGCTGAGAGTGGGTAGGTTTCGAGCCAAGGCCCGGCCACATCTTGGCCAGCGTCGGCGTCGGGCATGAAGTTTGTAGCGGTCATAATGAGCGTGCCCATTATCGTTTTGATTAAAGTGTTCAACGCAAATTACCCAAAAATTTATGAAAAATCGTTTCTTCGCAGCGATTTTAATGCCCGAGCGTGATTCTTGCAACGAATTTTTTACAAAGGCGCGTCGAGACAAAACAAAATAACGCGCAACCACGAAATTGCTACGCGGCTGGACTCATGGATTATGAGATTGGAGCTATGGTATAATGGCGCTGTTACGCGTAGGTGGCGCAGTCTCGTTTTCATATATGTTATTTTTCAGGCCGTTTCGCCATGAGTCGGTAATTTTTGTTTGCAAAAATCAAGCTGACGCAAAGTATACGTTCGATATAATGAGCCAATCTCAGGAATCGTATAATGTAATTCTGCTAGGTTCATTTGGAGCCGACGTATATGAGCAAACAGTTTGTGACTATTCGATCTTTATCGCCAGGAGCGCCGCGTTAACGAACATTCTGTTACCAGATCGGAAAATCGTTGTAACTACGGTAAGCGCGCTAAATTTCAAGGCTCCGCCTCCGTCATATTTTCTGGATCGCCGCACGATTAGGGTAGGCGATCGCCTATCTCAACAATCGTTATTAATAACTCTGAAAAACTATGGATATATACGCATGGAGTCTGTTGTTGAACGCGGTCAATATGCGGTGAGAGGAGGTATTATCGACGTCTTCTCTCCGTTATCAGAATTTCCTGTGAGGATAGATTTTCTCGGGAATGAAATCGATTTAATCCGAGGCTTTGATCCGGCTACGCAATTATCTAGCGCAAAGCTCGAGTCTACGTTGCTTACGAAATGCTCTGAAATTATCCTGACTAATGAATCTCAGGATTTGTTCCAACAAAGGTACTGTGGCGGCAATTCAAGGATCAGAGAATGCGTGGCGAACGGCAACTTATTTCCCGGGATAGAATGGCATCTCTCCTGTTTCCATAAAGAGACTGTAAGCCTGCTTAGCTATTTTACTCCGAGCTCCTCCAAGTTCATCTTTGATTTTGAAGTAGAAAAATTCGACAGGCTGTTTTGGGATAGTTTGGCGGGTAAAGACGGAGAACCGCCAATCCGCGATATATTTCATGATTCGGTACTAACGGTCGTTGACAAATTTGATATTGAGAGGGTTAACCCACTCGCAGAGAATGCTAAATTGCGGCGTCATTCAAAATTGTATGACGTCATGAATCGCGATGATCTGCAATCGCTCCTAAACTCCGTAAAGAGCGAGACCGGCAAGGTAATCTTTTCAGTCGCGTCAGCCGGGGCATTCAATATACTGATGGACCTCCTGAAAAGCGGTAATGTCAAAAATGTCAGAAAAGTTGAACGGTTTTACGAGGCGGAGCGCGAATTCGTCAACGTGATAATTTCCGATTTAAAGCGTGGCTTCATATTAGACGAGCTGATTGTATACACAGAAAATGAACTTTTCGGAAAGCCTCTAAAGATTTCTCAAAAAAGCCGCTCTCGAAATTCGTATAAGGATTTCTCCAGGATGTCCGTTGGGGATTATGTGACGCATGAAACTCACGGGATTGCCAGGTTCGACGGTCTCGTCCAATTCGATATTTCAGGCGTCGCGCATGAATTTATCAATCTGATGTACGGCAATGGGGACAGGCTATACGTTCCTATCGAAAACATTTCAGTCATATCGAGGTATGGCGGAAGCGACGCGGCGGTACAGCTCGACTCTCTGAAAAGCTGCGCCTGGAGTAGGCGTAAAGAAGGAGTTCGAAGAAAGTTACTCGTCATAGCAAACGACCTGATAAAAACGGCTGCAGAGAGAAAACTCCATAGCGGACCGCAAATTGAGATTCCGCATAACTTCGATAAGTTCTGTGACGGATTTGGTCACACGGAAACAGAAGACCAGTTAGCTGCAATATCAGACGTTATTAACGATCTCGTAGGGGATTGCCCGATGGACCGACTCGTATGCGGAGACGTCGGATTTGGAAAAACAGAAGTAGCGTTGCGCACGGCATTCATAGTAGCCTCATCCGGAAAGCAGGTAGCGCTACTGGCCCCGACTACAATACTAGCGGCTCAGCACTTCAAAGCCTTCCAGAGAAGATTCGGCGGATTTAACATCGGGATATGCGAACTATCAAGGTTTGTCAATGGGCGACAGATTCGTGAAAATATCGCCGGAATTGCTAGCGGAGAAATTAAGATTGTAATAGCCACACACTCGATATTGTCAAAGAAAATCTCGCTCTATGACTTGGGCTTGATAATAATAGACGAAGAACAGCATTTTGGGGTAAAGCAAAAGGAGATCATAAAAAGCGCGTATCCTAACGCTCATTCGCTCACACTAAGCGCAACTCCAATCCCCAGGACTTTGCAACTTGCCGTTTCTGGAGTGAAGGATTTAAGTATGATAACGACTCCCCCGGTTAGTCGTCTTCCAGTTAAGACTGTGTGCTGCGATTTCGATAAAGAGCGCATTGCCAATGCCGTAGACATGGAAATCAGAGCGGGCGGGCAGGTATTCTTTGTTACGCCGCGCGTTGAATACCTTGAGGAGTTGCGAACGTTAGTCACAAAGCTGTTTCCAAATTTAAGGGTGGCATCCGTTCATGGCAAAAGCGAGAAGCTGGACCAAACCATGATGGATTTCTGCAACCATAAAATTGATATCATGATCTCAACAAACATCATTGACTCTGGCATCGACATTCCCAACGCCAACACCATACTCATACACAGATTCGATCTATTCGGACTTTCCCAGATATATCAGCTGCGAGGAAGGGTTGGAAGATCCTCGAGACAGGCATATGCGTATCTTCTTTTAGATCCGCATAGGACGGTAACGGACAAGGCAATGGCGCGACTTGAGGTTTTACAGACGCTTACCAAACTTGGCTCAGGAGCAAACCTAGCAAACTACGATCTGGAATTAAGGGGGCCTGGCAATTTGCTGGGATCGGATCAATCCGGATTCATTGTAGACGTCGGAGTTGAACTGTATCAATCGATGTTGCAGGAAGCGATCCTAATGCTGAAGGCTGGGCTTAACGATATGCCTTCCGATAAAAAGAATCCCAAAATTTCACTTGGCGTTCCGATACTGATTCCGGATTCATACATCGAAGATATCAACTTGCGTTTGGAAACGTATAGACGGATAGGCGCCATGAGGGGTGATGACGATATATATAGTATGGAATTCGAACTGTCGGACCGCTTCGGGAGCATTCCGTATGAGACCAAAAACCTGCTGGATCTCATGCGAATAAAGGCTAATTGCGTAGCCTCGAACATTGAAAAACTGGACGTCGCCGCTAAGGGTCTAACCTTCTCGTTCTTCGACAATAAATGCGATAATCCAGATGAGCTACTACGTTTCCTGAGCTCCGACATCGTAAAGACATACTCCGGAACCGCGAGGCTCAGAAATGATCACAAGATTGTAATCTTGAAGAACTGGCCAAGCGAGTCCGAAAGAACTCGCGATATCGCGATCATCATGAGTAACATGGCCGTCGCAATGCCCAAACGCCAAATACCCGCGCGCATTTGAACTCTCCACGAACGGATTACTCTCCGATTTTTACGAGTTCAACGTACAAAATGTCCCCGGCAGCCTTCCGTTCATATCTCGTTATGGGCCATGATTGCTCGCTTGGTCTGTTTGCGCTATCAGAAAAATTTACCTTAAACAGCTTTGTATACTGCGCCAACAATTCTTTAATCCATATCTGATAGGCAGGGTGATCTGTCGCCATTCTCAATACGCCAGACTCTTTCAGCTTTCTATGTATCATTGCTATCGTGTCCTTCTGAATAAATCGCCTTCGGATATGTTTCCTTTTAGGCCATGGATCCGGAAACAAAATAAACGCGCCAGAGAGAGCCCCATCGGGAATTTCGCTAATTAGTAATCTTGCATCGCCGCGAAATATCTTGATATTTTTAATATCGAGCGCATCGATCTTAGTAAGAAGGGAGGATACCCCGTTTACAAATGGCTCACACCCCACGAACAATGTGTCGGCGCTCTGCGCAGCTAATTGAGCGATATGCTCCCCATGTCCAAATCCTACCTCCACGAAGATATCGCGATACGTTTGCGTATTACTCTCCAGATCAGAAAACGAATCTATAGAAACCGATGGTAGCAAGACGCTCCACAATTTTCGCTGCAAATCCGTCAATCTCCTAGAACGTACTCTTCCATAGGAATTCCAACGTTTGGTATCTATCCCCTCCATATATTAACCCTCGCTGCGTCATACTCGCTGAGATCAGTTGATATCTTGATACCTTGTCGATTGGCCAGCGCCTTCACATGCAACGCGAATGTATTGAATACATCCTCGGCAACGGATTCGTCGTTAAGCGCCGCGCAAACGGCATTATGCAATCTACGCGGAGCGTCGATAGTTACTGCGATGATGCGCCGGTCTTCAGTAATAACCACAGTGTCCCCGGGTTTGCAGACCTTCAACAGCATATACAGTATGCCGGCAAAAAAACGGAGAGACCCCATTGTGGAAATTTTACATATGATACCTTCATCGTACTGCGCATTTATTCCATTAAGCTTAGCTATGTTGAGAACAATTTTAATGAGATCTGACGTCGTCTCGGAAACGGAATATATTTCTCTAAAGAAACTCATAACGTGCGTCAGCAGATCAATCTGAGAGAAAAACTCGGCCAGCTCCTCGGCTTTGTCGGCCAAATCCTCTCTGAGAAACGAGATAACTCCTAGACGATTGGCCATCTCGTGACAGAGCTTGGCGATGGCAAAATTGGTAGTGCGGAACTGCGCCACAAGACGTCCACCACGATTACGCGCTGCGATTCAAGATAGATTAACGAACGGATAATTACAAGGCATTGGCGCGTTACAGAAACCCCAGATTTCTTCGGTTAGCCAATCTAAAGCTCGACCGCTCGCGTACGCCCATCGCGCCATGCGCCTACTACATCATGCACTCGATACTCGAAACTATCTCGGTAAGCTCCTGCGTAATTTTGTCCTGTCTGATCTTGTTGCGCTTGATTCGCAACTCGTCAAACATATCGTCTGCATTTTTTACGGAAGCGTCCATCGCCATAACTCTTGCCGAAAATTCCGATATAAGATGTTCTGTTATGACGCATATGAACGCCTCATAGAGATATGCGTTGAGTAAATCGGTCATAAAGACCTCGGAGCAGTCTTCTATCTCTACAATTTCGCTATCGCAGGGCTTTGCTTCGATTGGGAATATCGTAGAAATCTGAGCCTTCTGTGTAAGGACATTCTCGAACTTTCCGCTAACGACAAGTACTGTGGTAACGCCATGATCGACCACATACCTAATTACTAGGTCTGATAAATACTTGGCAAACTCAGGCGCCGGCTGTATATCGGGACATCGATTAAATTCTGCAAATTGTGGCCTCCTCGACGCAATCGCCGCCTCTCCAATCTTCCCGAAAATCTCGACGTATGCGTTGTTATACAGTTCGATAAGCTCCGACGCCGAATGCAAAACGTGTTGATTGAACGGGCCGCAGAATCCCTGATCAGCGGACAATACAACAATTAGCGCAGAGGACTCCGATCCATCCGCCCCGCCGCCAAGGCTAGCCGGCCCTGAGAAAACTCTACGCGTCCAGGAATTTGACTCGACTCTGTTGCAGAGGATATGCTCCTTAGCGGCTTTACCGAGCATATCCAATAATATACCGGCGCATCGCTTAGCTTGCGTATGCGTATTATTGATTTTTGCTAGTTTAACTGTTGCGACCATCTTCATGGAGTTCATAGCCTTGATGATGCTCCCCACAGCGCTTACCCTGTTTTTGATGGTCTTTAAATTTTCCATTTATTGAACGCGACGATTAGTAACATTCCACTTTTCTTTAAACGAAGCTATAAATTCGTCGAGCCTCGCTTTGCTCTGATCAGAAATACAGGCCTCTTCGTCGATCACGTCGAGTATGTCTGATTCATTTCTAATGGATGACAGAAACTCTGATTCGAACTTACTGACGGATTTTAGATCTACGTCTTTAAGGTGGCCGTTCATTGCCGCGTAAAGTACGACGACGTGCTCTGAGTTACGCAATGGCGAGTATTGCTGCTGTTTTAAAATTTCCACCATTTTCCCCCCGTTTGCAAGTCGCTCCTTCGTAGCCCCGTCTAACCCGCTTCCGAACTGAGAGAACGATAACAGCTCATTGTACTGCGCCATTTCAATTTTCATATTACTAACCACGGATTTCATAGACTTTGTCTGAGCGGCGGAGCCTACTCGACTGACGGATATGCCGGTATTTATCGCCGGTTTTATTCCCTTGTGAAATAGATCTGCTTCCAAAAACAACTGCCCGTCTGTGATCGATATAATGTTCGTTGGAATGTACGCGGCAACGTCCCCAGATTGGGTTTCGACGATTGGCAACGCAGTAAGCGAACCGCCTCCCCTTGCAACGGACAATTTAGCCGCCCTCTCCAAAAGTCTCGCGTGCAAGTAGAATACGTCGCCCGGAAACGCTTCTCTCCCAGGCGGACGTCTGAGCAACAGCGATATCTGGCGATACGCAACGGCATGTTTCGTCAAATCGTCATATACTATCAATGCGTGCATTCCGTTATCTCTAAAGTACTCCCCCATTGAGCACGCCGCGTATGGAGCAATATATTGCATAGCGGCTGGATCTGACGCTGTCGCCGCCACAACGATAGTATATTCCATTGCTCCCGAGTCTATGAGGGTTTGTACGATTCCAACTACGGTAGATCTTTTTTGTCCTATCGCAACGTATATGCAATACGTCTTTTTATCCGACGGTAGTTTGTCGTTGTATTGCTTCTGGTTAATAATCGCATCAATGGCAATGGCTGTCTTTCCGGTCTGTCTGTCTCCGATAATCAGCTCTCTCTGTCCTTTCCCAATTGGGAATAATGCGTCTATCACTCTGATACCAGTCCACATTGGTTCGCTAATAGACTTTCTGTCGATTATCCCCGGAGCTCCGCGCTCAACTTCGGATCTGGTTACGTTTTCAATAGGAACATCTGAATCTATCGGTTCTCCAAGGGCATTGACTACCCTTCCAAGAAGTCCCATGCCTACGTTAACGCTGGAAGTTTCGTATGTTCTCTTTACTAGATCGCCCTCCTTGATTAGAGCGTCGTCGCCTATTGTCATGCAGCCAACGTTATCAGTCTCAAGATTCGTGGCAATGGCTTTAACAATGGCATTAGTTTCGGATGAGACAATGTCAACTAACTCACCGGCCTTTACATTCTCCAATCCAAATACCCTGACGATACCGTCGCTAACAGACAGGACATACCCAGTTTCAGACACGTCTACATACGCAGAAAATTCAGAGATTTTTTCTCGTAATAACGTCGATATTTCTACGGCTTTAACTCTCATAACGTACTGCTTGCTCTCAAATTCCTGTAATACGCAAGCAACTGCCTTAGCTTAGCCATAGCAGATGCGTCTACAATGACTTCCTCCGATGCTATTTTGATGCCCGCCAGAATTTTCTCATTGATCTTGTACCTTATTATAGCCCTTTCGTCGAAGGCGTCAGATATTAATTTTTCGATCCTAGCCTTCTGGTCTGGCGATAGTTCAACGGTTGATGAAACTATGACGTTACGCATGCCCCTGTATTTTGCGATCGCCACGTTAAACACATACCTGATTTTCCCAATGATATTGAATCTTCTGTTGTAAACAACTTGTCGTATGAATGCGCGAAAGATACGGCAGAGAGCGAGGTGACCCCCAACAATTTCCCAGCCAGCATCGAGATTAGAAACGTTTACACAACCGCCGGTAAGCCACTTTTTCACTGAAGGTTGTTCCTTAAAAAAGACGCATAGCTTTTCGAAATCATCAAAAATTTCGTGAAGGCAACCAGCCGCTTTTCCCTCGTTGAAGAGGGCCCTTGCATACCTCCCCGGAACGGAGGCGTATAACACATTTAGGCTGCTTATATCCACGCTTAATACCGGCGACGACATACTGCCAACACACGTAATTATACCGCAATTGTATGACGAGCACAACTTCTCAGTTGACACAGTGGCGATACCGATGATACCGTGAATGACGATGTGGGATTGCCCGCAATATGAATAATAGCGGTATTTGGGATAGGTGCGATATGACGAGACGGTGTGAGTTAACTGGTAAGACGGTGCAGTATGGGTGCAACGTCAGTCACGCAAATAACAAACTAACGAAGAGGTTTTTGCCAAACTTACAGAGCGTTTCTCTATTCAGCGAGGCTCTCAAACAGGTCGTGCGAATCCGCGCAACGCCGTATGGAGTTAGATGCGTGGAGGCTAACGGCGGTCTTGATAACTATCTGTTGAAGGTTGGAAACGCCGATCTGAGCAGGAAAATGTTGGCGGTCAAACGGCAGCTTAAAGCGAGGCAATCTCGTAATCCGGAGGACGTCTAATGGACGGCCGGCAACAAAATGGCGCAACCGCTCCGCAGAGCCCGTTTCATATCCACGATCAATACGTAAAGGACCTTACATTTGAGAATCCGAATTTCCTGGTAAAGTATGAGAAGGACGCGCCTCAGCAGGATGTGTCCGTTGGAATTGAGGTAACGGTCGCGTCGCTTGGAAATGACAATTATGAAACTATGTTGGACTTGAAGGTCAAGTCGGATGTTGGCGGCGAGCAACTGTTTGTATTAGAGCTGAGATACGCGGGAGTGGTAGCGACCGCTAACAACCTAGAGAATGACGTACTTGAGGCGGTTCTGTTCGTGCATTGTCCGTTTCTCATGTTCCCATACGCTAGATTCGTTGTTTCGACAATCATAAGTTCCGGCGGATATCCGCCTCTAATGATAGATCCAATCGATTTCGCCTCGCTGTATCTTTCGAAGAAGGAACAGAACGAGAGAGGCAGCGGTAAGCTGACGTAGTTAGCGCGAACCTAGAAAGCGGCATTACAGCCGTTGCAAGATGCCTAAAGTAGGTATGAGTGTGTTACAATACGCAAAATTGCAACATTCCAGAAATAGATAAAAATTGCAGATGCGTCACAATATTTTCGGGACAGACGGGCTAAGGGGAAAAGCGAATGAAGGATTCATAACTCCGGATGCGGTGATGAGACTTGCTGTTTCCGCCACCAATTACTGTCGGAATACATACGTTAAGGCTGACGATCATAAGTTTACGGTTGTCATAGGCAAGGATACCAGATTGTCCGGATACATGCTCGAACCGGCGCTTACTGCGGGATTTATTGCGGCAGGAGCTAATGTCATGCTTCTGGGCCCTATTCCAACTCCAGGCGTAGCATATATGACAAAGTCGCTGAGGGCCGATCTCGGTATTGTAATTTCTGCATCACATAATCCGTACCATGACAATGGAATCAAATTTTTCAATGCCGAAGGATTTAAGATATCGGTTGAAGACGAGATCGGAATCAGCACGGCATTTGAACAACCCCAAGTTCTAACGAGGACTGAACTTATGGGAAAGGCCTGGAGGCTGGACGATGCAGCCGGACGCTACGTTGAGTTTGCGAAGAGTTCGTTTCCAAGGGAGATGGATTTATCCGGAATGAAGATAGTGGTGGATACCGCGAACGGAGCCGCATACAAAGTTGCCCCTCAAGTATTCTGGGAATTTGGAGCCGACGTTATAAAAATTGGCAATTCCCCCGACGGCCTCAATATCAACGATAGATGCGGAGTGATGGACACATCGCTTCTTCGGGATGAGGTGCTAAGGCGCAAAGCATGCATCGGAATAGCTCTTGACGGAGATGCAGATAGGGTCGTTATAATAGACGAAACCGGGGAACTGATTGACGGCGACTACCTCATTGCCGCGATCGCCACGTCATGGCAGAGAAGCGGCAGGTTGCGCGGAGACGCCGTCGTAGCTACGGTTATGACTAACCTTGCAATGGAAAGGTACCTCAATTCCATAGGGATTGGCTTAGTAAGAACCGACGTTGGCGACAAACACGTCGTACAAAAGATGTTGGAAATTGGAACAAATATCGGAGGAGAACAGTCTGGACACATAATTCCTGGCGATCATTCCATGACCGGAGACGGAATAGTGTCAGCTCTTCAGATCCTTGCTTACATCAAGGCTAATGGCGCGCAGGCAAGTTCCATAAGGAAACTGTATACGCCATGTCCAAGCGTCATAAAAAATATCCCGCTAACTTCATCACGCTCGCTCGATGAGTACAGAAACGCAGGAGAGAAAATCGTAGGGAATTCGGGGAGAATCATCGTTAGAAAATCAGGCACCGAACCGCTTGTGAGAATACTGATTGAAGCGGAATCGGTATGCGCGCTGAACGCGGCAGTCGCGGCAATCTGTCGCTTATGACACCGCGGCGCTATGGCTGAAATAGGTGAGATTATTCGTCTGTCTGGCGTAAAATTTACTAAAAGACAACGCCGCTTAACGGCTCTTCTGCGCTATAATTTCAGCTGTGTGGCGTTTAGATGGAGAATCGGTGATGGACGAGAAAAACATCGATAATTGCGAGAGGACTGAGTGTGAAATCTGGACTAGAGTAATGGGGTACTACAGGCCAGTCGCGGCATTCAACAAGGGTAAACGCAGCGAGTATGATGATAGAAAATGCTTCAAAGAAGTCCTCTGCGTCGAGCGCGAAGATTAATTTTGTAACTTCCTCCAATTGTGGCGGCTAGGAAAGACCGACTTAGCAGCCCATTGCGGAGCAACATGAGCCCCGTTTTGAATGAAGCCAGCGTGGCACCGCTGTTGCGTCTTAGGGCGAATTATGTAAAAATTTATGCAATACTTTTATTGTTGATAGACGCATGAAGTTGCTCATTGCCGCAGTTTCGGCGTTTTTAGGCGTCTACATAACTTGTAACGCAATTGCTACGCGCGGTGGTATGTTCCATTCGCAACAGATAGTAGAGGCCCAAAATTGGGTTGGGGTATTCAAAACGCTGGGCTTCACACGCAACTGCGAGCGCAACGCTTGGGATATTGCTGTTTATGACGTAGACGGAGTTCTGTTTGAACAGGACACGATCAATCTCCCTTGGTCCGTCTGGACCCAGGTTAGAGAAGATCCGACGGCTAGAACCGCATTTCTCGAATCGCAAAAGTACCCTGTGGAGGTGGAATTTAATCGTTTTGTCACGAAAATGATAGAATGTGGACACGTGGTGATGATACTAACCGCTTGCGACCCGGCGTCGTGTGAACAAAGGACAAAAGACTTGAATGCCCTTGGGATATCAGTGCGGGATAGGTGGAGATCTCTAATTCCTGGCGGGGTAGATTTTCGTCTTCGTGGCGACGGCGCAAGATTTAAAGACGGAATAATTTGCAGTGGACGGCAAGATAAAGGAAGAACGCTACTAGCGGTTTTTGATTGGCTACAAGCACGCCTAAATAGATTGATACCGCAACAAATGCCGAGATCCCCTTCTGCCCCATCTGAGATTTATGGAGATCTTCCTCATGTTCCGACGTTAGCGCAATCGTTGCATGAGGTGACGCCACGCATTTCACCAATAAGCCCGGACTGTATATTTCGCCTTACCCTCGAAAGATTTATTAGCGCGACTCCCGGGATCAGCTTTGTCGACGATGACCGTAACAACGTTGTTAGCGTACTTAAGGCTTGTAAGGACCGAGGAGTTAGATGTACGGCTATTCACTACACTGCGCAGAAAGAGTCACGCGAACAACACTATCCGCCGCTGGCGGACATGCAGACATATGTTTTATCGAGATTTGGAATCTTCCTCTCGTCAAGTAACGCAATATCCCTGTACAATACGTTATCCACTCAGCCTGCGCATCCGCTATTCTCACGAGTTAAAAATAACCGGAGGACAAAAAGTAGCCAAAATCGCAACACAATCAAATCTAGTAATTAACGACTAATTATGCATTCGTCTTTCCATAAGTTTATTCAAAATAGGAGTATGAAAAACGACGGCCGAATCGGTAGTTATTTTGGGAAATTTAATAATGGAGCTAGTTTCTCAATAAGCAAATCTCTGTTTTTGATGGTTAGATCGCATTCCCATATTCGTATAACCGTATACCCCAAAGATTTCAGATGTTCAGTAATCTCTTGATCTCTTCTCCTGTTTTTAGAAATTTTGTTTTGCCAATAATTTTCGTTATCTTTGGGCTTCGTATTTCTACAATCATGACCGTGCCAAAAACACCCG
>JAIRYU010000030.1 GCA_031267545.1 Holosporales bacterium
ACCCAGCTTAGTCGCGCAGATCATACTCCGCTGCGTGACGCGTTTATACGAGCGGTAGATGGTCAGCGTATCTGCGAGAGAGTTGTGGGAGGCGAAGTATTAAGGGATGGAGCGCCGTCACGATTGCAACGGATAGCGGATGGAACAAAAATATCGGAACTAGTTCCGCTGAGAGACTTGAAGCAGATAAAGAACATTATAGATACATTCCCAATTAGAGAAAAAAGCGGGAAACTTGTAGTTAACGATATAATAGAGGCGGGCGTAAGGAGTGGAGTAGCGAATTACTACGAAAGGGGGAGAACAGGATTCACGGACCACGCGTATACGACAAGGGAAGCCGCCACAGTAATCCCTCTACTCAGAACCATTGCGACCATACACGGCCTTCAAGCCCTCGCTAGCATTGGCATAGACGCAAGAACAAAGCCGTGGACAATCGCGAACCCCGAAGAATTCAAGCGCCTGATAGAGACGGAAGAATGTCTACAGGTTATACGGCGAACAGCCACGTACTGGCAGCAGCTGGGTCTCGACAACCTGGTATACTTACTCGTAAATCTTATCTACGAATATGACGAAGGAGTTAGCCGGAATGTAGCCAAGGTGCTGGCGGGTCCGTTGCTAACGAGGAAAGCGATGTATTCTCCTCGATGAACGACCACGCAGAGAAGCGCATGAACCTCCGAGTCATCGACGTGCGGATTTTATTCACAGCTACCAATAATATACGTTTGTAGGGTAATTACGCTAATTGCTGGGAAATCGTAGACTATCCTGCATGCGTTGTGGTACGCTGCCTGCGTCGTGTGTTGACTATAAATGGCTCGGGTATGTTGTTTTATGATGGCGGTTGCTTTTGCGGATGGTGTGTCATCGTCATCGCCGGTCTAGTCTCGCTGGTTGTGTCGTCGGTTTTTCTGGCGCATCAGCAGACGTGCGCGATAATCGAGAGGCTTGGGAAATTCAATAGAATTGCGTATGCCGGGCTTCATTTCAAACTTTCCGTACTAGAATCAGTGAAGGGCAGAATGTCGCTTCGCATTCACCAGCTTGATGTTGACGTTGAAACCAAGACGAAGGATAACGTTTTTGTACATGTTGTCATCGCAGTACAGTACAGGGTTCTAGCTGAAAAAATTTATGAGGCGTATTACACGTTACACAACCCGTTAGAGCAAATTAGAGCGTTTGTATTTGATCTTGTGAGAGCGCAGGTTCCAACTATGAATCTTGATGACGTATTCTCGAGGAAAGACGATATTGCGGACGTTGTAAGGGATGATTTAAAAACCCCAATGTCCGGGTTTGGTTACGAAATCATAAAGGCTTTGGTGACAGACATAGATCCGGATACGAACGTTAAATCGGCAATGAATGAGATTAATACGGCGCAGCGACTAAGGGTTGCGGCAACCGAAAGAGGCGAAGCCGAGAAAATTCTGAAAGTGAAACAGGCGGAGGCAGAAGCGGAAGCGAGCATTTTGCACGGCAAGGGAATCGCTGGACAGCGTATGGCCATTATTGAGGGGCTCAGCCAGTCGGTTGAGGAGTTCGCGAAGCAGACGGGTTCCTCGCCGTCGGATGTAATGGATATGGTCTTGCTGATTCAGTATATCGATGCTCTCAAGGATATTGGGGCTAACTCTAAATCGAACGTCGTGTTTGTTCCGCATTCGCCCGGTAATTTATCTGCGATAAACGAGCAACTACGCGAAACAATATTTTCTGCCGATGCAGTGAAACGCGAGGAGTCTTCGTCTACGTTATAGTTTGCGTTGTAGTCGATAACTAATTTGTGGCTATTCCAGACTAATGGCGGTCGTATGGCGCGAGGCGTGCGGCTGCCTGCGGAATCACTTTCTGATTTTGTCGTACCCGAATCCGATTGCGTCTCTTACTTCCGAGAGAGTATTGGCGGCTACGCCGCGGGCGATGGCGGATCCGCTGGTTAGTATATCCCAAACGTCGTTGTCTTTTATTAACGCCATTCTCTCTCTTATAGGGGAAAGCAATGTATGTAGCGTGTCGGCTAAGATTGATTTGACGGTCGTATCTCCCAGTCCGCCCTTCCTATATCTCGCCTTGAGGTCTTCAAGTTCGTCACGGTCTTCCAAAAAAGCGTCAAGGTACGAAAAAACTACGTTACCCTCAACTGTTCCGGGATCGGACATTTTTATGTGATTCGGATCTGTGTACATGCCGTTTATCTTCTGTTTGACGACGTCGTCAGAATCCGACAAGAATATGGCATTCCCAAGAGATTTACACGCCTTCGTCTTTCCGTCGATTCCAACGAGTCTCTGCGTTTTGCCGAGGGCTGCCTGCGCCTCGACAAGCGTATTCCTATTATATATTCTATTGAAACGCCGAGCTATCTCGTTTGCAATCTCTATGAGAGGAAGTTGATCCTCGCCGACTGGAACAAGCGTCGCCTTGAACGCTGTAATGTCGGAAGCCTGGCTAACTGGATAGCATAGGAATCCGGCCGTTATCGAGTCTGCAAAGCTCTTCTGTTGAAGTTCTGCTTTGACAGTCGGATTCCTCTCAAGCCTCGCCACGGATATTAGATTTAGATAGTACGACGTTAGCTCAAAAAGTTCTGGAACCATCGACTGTATAAAAATTGTACTCTTTGTCGGATCGATTCCGACAGCCAAATAATCCCGACATACCCCGACTATGCTCTCCGTGACCTTGCACGGGTTGTCAAAGTTATCGGACAACGCCTGCGTGTCGGCTATCATTATAAAGCAATCATGGCGCTCCTGAAGATCGATCCTATTTTTAAGGGATCCCACATAATGACCCAGGTGAAGCCGTCCAGTTGGCCTGTCTCCGGTCAGAACTACCTGTCTCGGTTGCATGGCGACGTCATTCCCCATCGATAAGCTTCATATCGTTAATTTCAGTCTTTGCTAGCAGCTCGCCAGAGTCGTCAGCTATCTCGACGTCCGTAGATTCATCGTCTGAAAATCCAAAATCCGGAATGACTAGCTCGTCGTCCACTGCGTCGTCAGTTTCGTCAGCGCTCACAACAGGCTTGGCCCCCTTTTTCGTATACAGATCGCTAGTCTCAAACGCTTTACCGCACCGCGGACATATCACAGATACCCTCTGCATATTATAAAAAAGCAAACTGCAAGCAGGGCAACAAACCCTTTTCCCCCACTCTAATTTCATACCGTTACATGCAGATAAGCCACACCGCGGCGATTCTAACAAAAAATGTAGGTGCGAGTAAAATGAAAAAGATTCAAGTCGAATCTTTACGCCGCTGAAGCTTGCCATACTTTTCACTAGAGCGCGGTACGCGATATGATATACTTCGCGTAATGAGTCGTCGCTTTGCGCTACTCGTATGATTGATAAAGTGCCCCCGCCTGATATTGGGATAGACCGGCCTGATGGCGAGAGGCGTCAATCTGGAGGGTGTCCGAGAGATGGAGCGATTCCTGGTACCGTCTGGAAGATTGGTATCATTATGTGCCTTATGAACATGTCGTTCGTAATGGCTTATGCATTCTCTGGTCTTTACCTAAAACACATTCTTGGAGCAACGGCGATGAGCATAGGCGTGCTGGAGGGATTGTGTGAAACAACATCTCATGTGATGAAATTATTATCTGGGATGTTGAGTGACTTTGCCAGGCGTCGCAAGGTGATTATGGTAATTGGATATGTGTTTTCCGTGGTTAGTAGGCCTGTGTTGGCAATGTCTGCAACTTGTGGAATGGTGTATATATCCAGAATGATGGAGCGGTTTGGAAACGGTATACAGGCGTCTCCGCGCGATGCGATCATTGCAGATGTTGCTCCTAGAAAGAGAATAGGGGCGTCGTATGGGTTGAAAAGAAGCCTTGCGTACGCGGGTTCCATGCTGGGAGGAGTTTTTGCTATCTGGGCAATTGAAGCTACGCGACATGATTACCAAATGGTGTTTGCTTTGGCGTCTATCCCCGCGTTTATCGCGTTTTGTATCCTGATGTTTATAAAAGAGCCGAAGCGATTTGATCACCCCGCGATATCCTCTGGGGCGCCGCTTCCTCCGCCTAAATTGAAGGTCAAATTTTCGATCAAAAATTTCCAGTATCTTGGCACTTCGTTCTGGGTGCTTATGGGAGTCAACATGGTGTTCATGATGGCTCGAATGAACGAGACCTTCCTGATATTACGGATGAACGAAGGATATCACAGCGACCTGATGTTTGCTCCAATAGTCATGATAGTCCTCAACATTGGAACTGCCATTTCGTCGTATCCGATTGGTCTGTTGGGGGATAAATTTAATAGGAGCAGTCTTTTAATGGTTGGGATTGCCTTTCTTTTGCTTGCCGACATTGTGATGTACGCAGCCGGATCCGGGACGACGATGTGCGTTGGGGTTCTATGCTGGGGAATACAGCTTGGAGCTACTCAAAATATTTTTGTGTCCTTAATTGCGGAGAAGGTTCCCGAAGACCTCAGAGGTACCGGAATGGGAGTATATTGGTTGATTAACGCGTTGTCTTCATTCTGCGCCGATACGCTCGCTGGGGCCGTCGCGCATCACTACTCTCTGGAGTACATATTCGTATCGAGCGGCGTTACGGGAATCATTGCATTATTGGTTCTGTACTTCATGATTCATGTTACTGTCTTTAACAAGAGGAGGGAGGTTGTGTGAAATTTGGCATTGTTATTAGGCGTATTACAACGCGGCTTTTAACAATTGTCGTATGTATTATATCGACGATTACAATTTTGCAAATCACATATGTTCAAAGACAGATTGTCAGACTCCTAGTCGGGCATGAATCGCATGTAAATTTTTCTGGAACCGCAGGGTTTTTCCCATTTAAATTTTCGGTGACTGGATTAGAGGTGAGTAATAGCAATTTTGACTTTAGTATCGATAAGCTAGATATCAGCATGAGTAAGGGTATGCTGCATGTCAAAAATTTAGACGCTGGGAATGTTATAATTAAGTCGGCCGAGCCAACCAAATTTTCGCTTTCGTCCATGCAGTTTATGGCTCCGCTCTTCTTTCAAAAATTCATAAAAAATGCATCAATAAAAAGCCTGGATTGCGACGGGATAATTCTCAAGAAACTATTGCTTATGTATGACAAAAAAACTGGAATTAGAAGCGTTGCGGCAACGTTTCGAGATCGTAAGGTAGATTGTCAGTGGAGCGTAACTGGAGCAAGCGTCATAGCCGATATCGGAATTGACGATATATTGTCGAATGCGAGGTACAACGTTCGTACTAGGGAAACTAACATCTCGGTAGATTATATGAACAAACGAATTACATTCGACGGAGTCTATGACGGTCATGACGCACTGTCTGGGATAACCTCGCTTCCGTTTAAAGACTCAAAACTGATTTCTAAAATTACGTTAAAAGATAACTTCATAGAGGCCAAACTCCGATCAGATAAAATTGGCGCATCCGGGAATGTGGAGTATGAATTTGGGACTGATTTCATGGTATGTAACAACGCGCGGCTTGACAATGGAATCTCTGTAATGCCGTTTGTAATTAGGAATGACGCTACAATCTCAAAGTTAACTGTACTGACGCCAAAGGGGAAAATTTACTTTCGGAACGTAACCCTATCGGATGACAAATTTTCACTTGGGGACATTACGGTTTCTGACGTTGATGTTTCATGTTTGTTTGGGGCTAATTATAGAGGCGTCCTAAATGGAATCTGTAAATTTGAGAACGGAGCAGAAAAGGCAAAGTTAGCCTTGACTGGGTTTAGGGTCGGGGAAATTGATATACCGTTAATTAACATCGATGCAACCTACTCGTCAAGTCAAGTAGATGCGGCGTTTGCGTTTGAGTTTTTAAAGAAAAAAAATAGAATAGAGGCCAAGATTTCCATAAAAGATTGGATGTTAACTGACGATAGTCCTATCATAATGAAGGCTACCGGTAAGTTCAATGTGGAAGACTGTAAATTCCCAGCTAATCAGACTGCGAGCGGGACGATTGTATATAACCTACGCGCCAACGGTAACGTTGGCAGTCCAATCTTGTCTGGAGATATAACCTTGAAGAAGGGACATTACATCAATAGCAATGCAGGCATATATTTGCAAAATATCAGACTGGATTGTGATGTAAAAAATAATATCATACTCATCAAAAACATATATGTCAGCGACGCTTCTAAAAGTCTGGGGAGCGTTTCCGGAAGTGGAAAGATTTGTATGGATGCGAACAAGGCAGACGCAAACATTTTACTTAAAGTTAATAACCTGAGCATTTTGGACCAAAAGTGGCTCAATGCTAAGTTTATCGGCGATCTGAGAATTACTGGCAATCCGTATAAACAATGCTCGATCTGCGGATCTCTTGGCACAAGCATAGCGAAGGTGGATGTGTCTAGTATAGTTCTCATGGCTTCCAGTTCTGTCAATATCGTGGACGGTTCCGCTGGCAATGCAGACCTCAGTCCCAGATTATCTGGCATCTCATTTTATCAATCTTCAGATTACCTTAATCGGTTTGTTATTAATGTTGATTTCAAATCGGCATTAACAGTAACCGGCCTTGGAATTGACAGCGTATGGAACTGTAATGGAACCGTATCCGGTAACGTCGGAAACATCAAATATTACGC
>JAIRYU010000052.1 GCA_031267545.1 Holosporales bacterium
AGCTTTTGTGATTGCAATCTCTGCTCCTGGGGTAAAATTATTTTGAGAAAATCCGGGGAGTATGGATATAAACTTGTTTCCCATTATGCCATCTGAGCTTATCTCCGCTGAGCTATCATCGGGAATTGGCTCATCGTTCTTGATTAGCAGCTCCACTCGAGCCTGGTAATCTTTATCTATTTTCAGCTTTTTTACTACGCCTATCTTAATGCCGCACATTTTAACGTCTGATCCGACAGATATTCCGCTCACGTCGCTGAATCTAGCAAACAGCGCGTATCCATCAGTTACGTCCCCGTCCCTAGAGGCGTATGCGAAATACGCAAACGCCACAGCGACAACCAGTACTACCGCCCCTATTGCGGCCTCAAGCATATTTCCATTCATATACGCACAACGCAAAAACACGAAGAACACATAACTATTTTAAGTATACCACAACACATAGCGTTACTCAATTATCGAGATGCGCATAGTCGCGTATCCTCAAGCTATGCCTTCACACAATACATACGCATAGCGTCCGAGAATGTATACCAACATTTTCGATTTTGGGCAACTAGAGAATTGTGTCTGAGGTTTAATGAAAATTTGCTTTTCGTCTCGCCTGTCTGTCGCTATAGTTTTGTCGGGATTATCAATTCCCAGGGCAACGTAGATAGGCGCGTAATTTCATCGCTTCTACCGTGCGGATTGTCCCCAATCTCTTCACGTCACACAATTCAAAAATATATGGAATGTCCCAGAATTTTTCTCATACCGCTCTAATTTTCTGTTATCATCTGAGCTAGGGTGTTGATCTGCTACGGTATTTTTGTAGGAAGCGGAGAAAGTTTAAGAAAAATGAACGTATCGTCAGAAAATTTTGCGCCGCCGTCTAGACCGGCGTCCCCGATAGTAAGCTTTATGCCGCCGAAACCGATTGTGATAGTCGGGTTGGTCGGTTGCGGTAAAACTAGTATCGGAAAGCGACTAGCGAGAAGGTTCGACTTGCCGTTTTGCGATTCTGACCAGGAAGTGGAGGCTGCCGCCGGGTGCGCGATATGCGATATAGACGCCATCTTTGGAGAAGGGGCAATGCAGGCCGGAGAGTACAAGGTTCTGTCGAGGTTAATCAATCAACAGGTACAAGTTATCGCAACTGGATGTATGTCGTTCTTGTGTGATCAAACAAGAGAATTAATTAAGACAAGTTCCATTTCGGTGTGGCTTAAGGCAGACATTCAGACGTTGTTAGTCAGAGTCACAGGAAGAAAAGGCCGCCCCATTCTTGAGGTGGGAAAAGAGGAGGAGACCCTCACTGAGATGATGAGCGTACATTACCCGCTCTTTGAGGAGACCAACGTATGCGTACAGACGTACGACGAGCCGGCTAATATCACAGTTGATAGAGTCATAATTGCGATGAGCGAGTTTATAAGGCGACAGTATCCGGACTATCACGTGTTGAAATCGGTGTAGTTGACTGCCGCTTTGATGTTTCGCGAAGTTGCTTCCATGCTTAGAGGCGGCGTTTTGTCAGCTCTGTGTTGGATGCATTTCTTTTGGGGCATGGCGTCGTCCATGATTTTTTCATTGTTGCCGATTTTCATCGTAGAGGAGCTGGGGGGCAGTAGCAAATCGTTCGGCTTTTTAGAGGGAGCGGTAGTATTCATATCGTTCATAGCAAAGGTCTTTTCCGGATTTATTATTGACGCATTTAAGAAGAAAGTTCCTATGCTACGAGTTGGGACAGCTCTTACAATGGCTAGCAAATTGTTTCTTGCATGCGCTCCGAACGTTTTTTTCGTGTTCGCATCAAAATCGCTTGATAGGTTTGCCAAGGGGCTGAGACAGGCTCCGTCAGACGCGATGTTGGCCGGTCTTAGCGCAGACAAAGGAATCGTTTTCTCGTTACGTTACTCCATGAATCTTGCCGGGTTTTTAATTGGATCTGTGATTACTTCAGGAACCGCTTATTTCATCGGAACAAATTATAGATTAATATTTGCGGCCTCTGTTTTGCCAACCGTAGTAGCCATGTGTATCCTACAAAAGAAAATCAGGAGTAATAATGATTACTATGAGCTCAAGGAAAAGCATAAGTGGAATATTAGGGATATCGCCTTGCTACCGCGTGAATATTGGTTGTTCATGGGGGTTGTTGCGTTGTTGATGTTCAATAGATTCAGCGAAGGGTTTATTACATTGAAGGCCAAATCTGTTTTACCAGAGAGCGCAGGGTTGTTTCCGATGTTTATGTCGGCGTATGAAATTTGCGCAGCGTGCGTTGCTATTCCGATGGGCAGAATATCCGATAGACTAAGGAAAAAGAATGTGTTGGCGTTTGGCGTGGGGCTGTTGGTTGTGGCAGATATATTCGGGATGTTTGCAACCTCTTGGTACTCTGTAATAGCAATCTACATTTTTGCAGGACTGCATATGGGGGCAACGCAAGGAGTCATCGGCGCGGTTGTCGTGAAGTCAACCCCGCAACATTTGGTTGGAACTGCGTTTGCAATATTTTATATGGTTGAGGGATTAACGTTGCTGTGCGCGAATAGTCTAGCAGGTCTAACTCATAAGGTTGCCAAATCCATTGCCCTCCCAGAGGCCTCTGGACCGTTTACCATGGGAATAATCGCCAGCGTCGCAGCGATTGCGTACATATTAACTTGCATGGATAAAGGCGCAAATTGTAACAAAACGCGATAGTGCGATAAAGATTTGCGCAGCGTTTCGCCGCGGAGTACAATGCATAAGATTTGAATTAAATTGACGGGATGCGGACTAGCATGAAGATGGTAAAGACGGCAGCGGTAGCGTTTTGGATGATTGGAGCAACATACGGAATGAATGATGATGGAGGTAGATGGAACGATCCCCGTGTGGCCTATTTCGTATATAATGGCCTACACTACCCTGTGTGGTCCAAAGATCAAGACGAAGATTCAGATACCCCTACGGTTACGGAGCTATCCACTTCGAAAGAAGAAGTCACTATCTCATTGATTGGGAGGCGTGGCTAACTCTACAATACTGCGAAAAAGCGGAGCCATCATAACGGCGGAAGCTTGTGGGATGTTTCAAAATGAAATATAATTCCCGAAACGTTGTATTAATTTTGTAGGATGTGAACTAGCATGAAAATGGTAAAGACGGTGGCAGTAGCTCTTGGAACGATTGGAGCAACATACGGAATGGAGGACGGTAATCCCGTCGAATTAGAGGACGAGATTACTTTAACTGAGCACGCTAC
>JAIRYU010000068.1 GCA_031267545.1 Holosporales bacterium
TTTCGTTATTGTGCATGTGACTGACGCAAATATAATGGGAATAACGGGTATGAATATAAGGGTCATAAATATGTCGCTTGCCGGCTTCATGAGCTTTCCAAATTCTGGAAATGCGAGACCGACAACTATGGATATCAACAAAATTATCGCCATGGTAGCGCCCTTGCTTTTTCCGTTTCTTGAAACTGCTTCGCTCATATTTTCTTTCCTCCCGCGACTCACTTGGTAGACAGTCTATTAACGCCGTCCCACTCAGGATCTTCATCATCCATTAGCTTGCGACAAGACTCTATCACTGGGACTATTGCCGTTTCCCTGCTCGGGAAACTAACTGCAATTTCTTCGTAAATTTTCAGAGCGTCCACGAATCGTCTTGACTGGTACAGCTCAAAAGCCTCCTTAGATTTTGACGATAACTCGATGAACCGGTAGTAGTCTTCATTGTCCGCGTTCCGCATCGCGCATAGAGGCTCGAAAACGACAATTCCGCCGACTCTTCCCTTAACTGCGACTCTGTCGATAACCCTAAATAAAATCTGATCTCGAGCAACTGACTCGACCGTCTCAGATACAAGGACCCTAGTTCCGTATATTTTATTAACGCCTTCTAGGCGAGAGGCGATATTCACAGAATCGCCGATCGCCGTATAATTCATCCTATCGCTGGATCCAATGTTGCCGATGGTGGCTTGTCCCGCGTGGATTCCAATCCTAGTTGGAAGAGGCGGCTTACCAAGAGGTTGCCACCTAATCTTCAACTGCTCTATAAGATTGATACATTCAAATGCCGCATTGCAGGCGTTTATAACTTGATTTGTGTCCGGATCCGGAGCGCCCCAGATTGCCATTATCGAGTCGCCTATGTACTTATCGATAATGCCGTTGTTCTCCACTATCCTTTTTGTTAACTCATCAAAATATTCCGAGAGATGCATCATTAGATACTCTGCCGGAAGCTTCTCGGAGACCGTTGAAAATTTTTCGATATCGGTGAACATCATAGTGATCTCAGCCGTATGGCCGCCCACAGTAGGCTGTATTCCTTCAACCAACAATTTTCTAACGAGAGTCTTTGGCGCATACTTAGAGAACGTGTTAACGCTCATCCGCATCGAGTTCATCGCCCCCTCTAATTCGCGAAGCTCAAAGATGTTCGAATTGATCGTAATAGGGGCTCCATCCGCGTCCATTTGTTCTATCGCTCGCGCATACTCGCTCAGCTTTGCAATTGGAGATGAGATTCTCTTTGAGAGAATCAACACAACGACAAATGCAATAAGAAAAATCACCGCCGAGATGATGAACATATCTTTCTTTACGTTTTCGAAATCTTCCGTAAAATCGGACTGGGGAGTTATGATCAACATTGAAACAGGCATTTTCTCCAATTTTCGAACAGTCGTAATGTACTTGACGCCGTTAACCTCAAAGAGGGCGTGCGTATCTCCTGCGCTAAATAATGTTTTAACGGCGACTCCCAAAACCGACTCTGCAGATGAATTGATTGAAAGTAATGATGGAGCGCGCGAAATATTATCCACAGTTTTCTTATCTTTAACGCTTGAGCATAGGATTTCCTGCTTGGAATTAATCAGGTAAATTTCGGAGTTGCCGCTTACCCTAACGCTCCGTAACAGCGGCTCTATGTACGAAAATGCAAAGTCTACGCTTATTACCCCTATGGCGTTTCCATTCGTATCGTATCCCAACGGCTTCGACAACGTGACGCCCGGAAGCATCGTTGACGCAAACACATACTCGTCGCTCCACGTTAACGTCTTGTTCAGCTCCGCCTTAACGTACCAGTCACGTTTGTTAAAATCGTCAGTCGGCATTTCCACTGTTTCTGTGGTTGTAAACCCGGAATCCTCGCTGAGGTATGTCCATGTTTCAGTCAGTCCCTCATTGTTTGGCGCACGCTTAACCCTACGTATAATGTACTTCACATACGACGGAAGCTTGGCTTCGTCATTGTTTCTAAAATGGCAAATCCCATCCGTAGTTCTGGCCTGTACGAATGTGCCGTCGTTTAACGTAATATATAAGCTTGTAACATACGGAATTCTCTTAACGCTTTCGAGTAAAGTTTCGTTGAACTTCTCAATTTGGTCGCCTTGCTCGTTATTGTAATGCCTAGACAGTATGTTTATAATCGTTTCGAGTTCGTTAAAGTAAGAATCGATTTGATTCGTTATGGTAGCGGCCAGCTTCTTTGAAAAATAATTTTTCTCAAATTTCAGTACCGCGTTTATATTCCCTCTTGTAGAATATAACACCTCGCTTATAATTGTTGTGCAAATTAGCAGCGAGAAAGCAATGAGTACATCTACGCACAGGCGTCTATTATATGCTATTTTCATTTGATAAACTCACGGTACTTATGGATGAGGCTTTCGATGGAGCGATTATTACTTCCTCTAATTGCTAAAAATTTGTTAACCCAAACACATAGCGCAACGCTTTTCTTATTCACAACCGCTGCGTATGAATCGACATTATCCTTTAACATTATTGGCAACAGCCTGAGGCAGTACCTTGGGTATTTACGTAACAGAAGGTTGACAACAATCGAGTCCTTAATCGTTGCAGAAAACTTATTGTTCATTAAATTTTTTACTATCGCATTATCCCAATCCTCTTCCGATACTACCTTGGCGCGCGTGGCAAATTGACGCGCATAGTAGTCGTAGCTGGTATTTTTGTGACCCGCAATTATTGAGCCTTCGTTCGCAAACAATTCGTGGATTGTACAAATATTCAGCTGCTTAAGCGCCATTCTGTTTACAAGTATGCATAAATTAGCAGTAATGTGCGGATTGGTATAGAGGACCTTAGCGCTCCTCTCATCCGTATATGATATCTCGGAAATTCCGATGTCTCCTTCATTCTTTGCGATGGCGGCAACGATATCGTTACAACTGTCGTAGAGCATTCTTATTGTAAGTTTAACTCCGAGAGCGTCGGCCATAGACTTTGCAAAGTCCATGGCTTCTCCAACGTATCCGTTTTTAGCCTTCATTTGAAATAGGGGGATGTAGTCGTCAGATCGCGAAAGCACCACCAACTCGCCGCGCTTCACTATGTCGTCAATATCTCCGAAATGTTTATCTTTATCGCTGCCTGGAGGAGATCGTTTAAACTGGTAATTAATGTGTTTATATGAGAATTTTTCTGGATCAACAGAATCGACTCCTATATCAACATCGCCCGATTGGCGCGAACTAAACTCCAAAGTAAATACAATAATCCCGCATGACACAAGTGACAGTAAAGCAAGCAGAATTCTCACTAATTTCATGCCTCAACATCGTTACGCCATAATGCTTCACTATGAACATCCTACGAAAAATATATTAATTTTCAGTTAATCTTATTTTTAGCTCTTCGCTCTACAGATCCCTTAACGCAATAATCTACCATTGCGAGCGAGTCCCAAGAAGCGCGCGCCATATTACGGATTTGCCGCGCATACATGTGGTTCGCAACACATCCATACATGATAGAATCTGTCACTGATACGGAGTTTGAATGGGCACTGTGAGCAAAAAAATTACCATATTTGGATCAACCGGAGTAATAGGACAGAAATCTATAGAGGCGGCATATTCTGCCGGATATGAAATTGTTGCAATTACCGGACATAAAAATTGCGAAGAGCTCATTAGACAGGCTGGCGTGTGCCGTCCGAGATACGTGTGCTGCTCCGACCCAGATAGTTATAAAAAGGTAAAAAGCGAGATAATGGGGGCGAAAGTCCTACCAGGCAATGAAATCGCAAACATCTCCAAATTGGAAGTGGACTGCTGCGTAATGGCAATCGCAGGAATCGCCAGTTTCCCGCCAACATTCGCTTGCTTAGGGCATGCTAAAAGATTAGCAATAGCTAGCAAAGAAGCGATATTGTTAGGCGGGAAAATTCTGATGGATTCAGCAAAATCCGGCAACACAGAGATTATTCCGTTGGACTCAGAACACAATGCGATTTTCAGGTGTCTTCAACACGAGTCGCAAAGCTCGGTCTCAGGGATTATATTGACCGCATCCGGAGGCTCCTTTCTGGATTTTACGGAAGATTCTCTGAAACGCGTAACGATATCTGACGCGTTGAAAAATCCAAATTGGCGCATGGGCGCGAAAGTAACTATCGATTCCGCAACTCTTATCAATAAGGCGATAGAGATTATTGAAGCGTCTATACTGTTCGATTTGCCGATCAACAAGGTAAGCTATGTGATTCATCCAGAATCCATAATACACGGCCTTGCGCAGTTTCATGACAACTCGTACAAGGCATTGTTATCATACCCAGATATGATGGGCCCCATTTCGTACGCAATCAATCATCAGGAGCAACAATTCCGCTGCTCCACTCCGTCGCTAAATTTTGTCGATATCAAAAAATTAACATTCCGATCTCCGCGGGCATGGCAAAAGCGTAATGCCGATCTGGCATACAGCGTATTTAATGAAGGGAAAATTATAGCGTTCAGCATAGCAAACGAAATCGCAGTTTCAGAATTTTTAAACGGTAGAATCAAATTTTGCGAGATCTACGACTCAATAGTCCGCATGCTGAATGCATGCGACCGCGAAAACATAGGTTCGTATGATGATATCACCGCACTGGTTCGAGAGTACGTTACCAAATTCGCAAAGACATAGCTCCATAAAGGCGCCGGGGTACGCTAAAAACTACCAGGAACCCCGCCCCTACGCAGCTTGCAAAAGAGTTTCTAGCTTCTTCCGTATTTCGTCCTCAGCAACTTTTTCGACAATGGAAAGCTCGCGGACAAGACGCTCCATCGCCAGTTGATATATCTGCCGTTCGCTAAACGATTGCGTCGTATTGTGCGCCCCGTCTTTATGCAGGTCCCTTATAACCCCCGCTATCGCATATGGGTCTCCAGAATTTATCTTGACTTCGTACTCTTGGGAACGTTTGCTCCACATAGTCCTTTTCTTCCTGGTTTTTTGCAGCAAAACATCTAGAACATTTTGCATATCCGCCTTGCTCATCAAGTGCCTGAGACCGGCCTGCTCGGCCTTCTGCACTGGCAGCCTCAACACAAGTTTGCTCTTGGAAACTGAAATTACGAAAAACTCAGCCTTTTCCTCGTCAATCGAAAATTCCTCGATCGATTCCAATCTGCCAACCCCATGCGGCGGATATACAACCCATGATCCAATCTTGAACTTGTGAGAGCTAACCATACTACTTTCTAGACTTGTACCAACCAGCTAGCAAGATAATATCAAAATATCAAACTGAAATCAATTATTAAACTGAAGATACCAGAGCCCCGACGTAAAAGTATTTATAGCCCCAACGCATACTTGTCATAAGACCTATCAAAATTAAAAACGTTAATATTTTTGTCTCCGATTCTCTTCGGAATATCCAAAGCCGAATATTAAGATAACTTTCACCTTCTGATTGTTGACAATTGGTCGTACAAACATCGCGCCTAATCGTCCGCGAACACATCAAAGTTCGTAGTAGACTGGTCTATCCTTGGAAATAGAGATTCCACTACGTCGATATGAAACTCATCGGGCAGCGCATAATCCGTAGCAATAGCTTTATCCATCGGAATGCCGAGTTGCGTAAAAACCTTCTCAGCGCAAATCGGAATGACCGGATAGAACAACCTTGTGATTTTATAAATTTGCTCCACCGCAAGAAATAGTACGTCTCTCATGCGTCCCTGATCGGAAGTCTTTAGGGCCCACGGCTTTTGGAAATCTACATATTGATTCGCTAGCGATATTGCATGCTCAAGCTTCTCCAGATATTTACTAAACGCATACCGTTGAAACAGGGAAGAAGATCCTTTGAGATCGGCGTCAACTGCCGTTACAAATAGTTGATCATCGCCAGTAAGGTCACGCGGGCGCTCAACCTTGTTGTCGCAACTCTTCACGACAAAGGAGAATACGCGATTGCAGAGGTTCCCATATGCGTTTGCCAAAATAGAGTTGTACCTATTTATAAATCCCGAGAGCGAGAAGTTCCCATCTTCTCCAAACGACAACTCTCTTAGTAAGTAGTACCGCAGAGCATCCGAGCCAAAAAGCTTGCAGTATTTTATCGGATCTTGGACGTTTCCAAGAGACTTCGACATCTTCTCACCCTCGCTTAACCACCATCCGTGAGACACTATTTGCTTTGGTAGGGGAAGTTTGGCCGCCATCAAGAACGCCGGCCAGTATACGGCATGGAACCTTACGATCTCCTTCCCAACGAAATGTATCACGTTTCTCCAGCGCTCACTGCTGCTCTGATCATTGTTGGGGTAGCCGTTCAACGTGAGGTAATTTGTTAATGCGTCTAGCCACACGTAAATAACATGCCCAGGATCATCCGGGACAGGAATGCCCCAGGTAAACGTAGTCCTAGAAACCGCTAGGTCGTTTAAACCGCGACTCATGAAGCTTATCACCTCGTTCCTTCTTTGCGACGGAAATATGAAGCTAGGATTCTTCTCGTAAAAATCTAAAAGCCGATCCTGAAAATCAGATAACCTGAAGAAGTAGCACTTCTCAGTCATGTACAGAGCCTCGCCGCCAAGCGGAGATTTTCCATCGACCAACTCGTCTTCGGAAAAATAAGCCTCATTCCTCATATCGTACCACCCGGAATATTCCCCTAGATATAGATACCCGCTCTCCTTCAATCTATTCCAAAAATGCGCTACGGCATCCTTGTGCCGCCGTTCGGTAGTCCTTATGAAATCGTCGTTCGTTACATTGAGAAACGGCAATAGATCCCTAAACAACTTCGATATGCTATCCGTAAATAGTTGTGGAGCAATTCCGGCATTATTAGCGCTTTGCTCTATTTTCTTACCGTGCTCATCTGTTCCGGTCGTAAAGAAAACATCGCTCCCGAGCATCCTACAAAACCTCGAAAATACGTCGCACACAATAGTGGTATACGCATGTCCAATGTGAGGCTTAGCATTGACATAGTATATCGGAGTCGTAATATATGTTGAGCGCATGCGGAAGAATCCCAAACTACGGGCACGTCAAAGATCGTACATGATCGCAACGATCGATTCAACGACTGTATGACTGCCTGCCGGGCCAGGGATTTTGTTACTGAAGACAAATGTTTATACCAATCAAATTGAAGGCGAGTAATGTTTTTGTGGTCAGATGAAGGAATTATTCTGGTAATAAAAGCGTATTCCAGCGGATATCGCATGATAGATATATTCACAAAAAAGCATGGAAGACGACTTGGCCTTGCAAGACCGTCCAAAAACACACAATTTCCTACGTTCTCATCAGTAGAGACAAACTACGGCTCTCGCAACGAACAATCGATCGGATTTTGGCAACTGCAAAGAGGAAGCAATGGCTGGATCCATGTTAGTAGGTCTGCAATGCGCATTTCTGTATGCCAAAAAATTTGTTTCCTTATAACGCAGCTAGCGCCATTGGCGGTTCCTCATGAAGAACTATTTGGCGTTGTTGAGTATATCGCAAGAAACATGCAATATTTTTCAGATCATGAGACGTTATCCGCGTATGCGTACTTTGAATTCTTTCTACTTACGTCAACCGGATTTGGTATTGATCCGCAAACGCGCAATGCAGACATGATAAATAACTTGTGGGCCAACGGAATCCTGAGCCGTATACCGCGCGAACGCGTAGAGTTATCTCTTGAAGTAACCGGACAAGAAATATGCAAACATGCGCCAAATTATGGCAATTTATTTTCAGGAACATCCAACTTGCCATTTTTCCATGAAGCAGTTTAATTGACTGGCGACTAGTAACTCTTGGCAAAAACAGCGTCTGTGTCAGTGTCAAGCCCAGTAATAACACACTTGCCTCCGACTCCGGACTGCTGCGTTGGAATACACCTTACCGACACAGCCATTGGGTCAAGGGCCGATACGTCAGTCGTTGATCTATTGAACTTTGCCACAACAAAACCGCCGGCATTCGTTTCAAAAAATTCCCTCATTTCGTCGATAGTTTTTATGGAATTATTCATCTTCTGGGCACAGCTATCTTGGCATCTGCGTTGCAAAATCGTATCGTGTTGTGAGATCATGTCCGACACATTACCGATAAATTTATCCTTGTCCATGATTTCCTTAGTAAGCGTCGCCCTCTTTATGACGCTCACAATAGCGCGATCCGCTTCTCTCTGTCCGATTTCCAGAATCAACGGCGCTCCCTTTCTCACGTAATCCCACTTCTTGTTCTGCGGGGGAATATCCTTGACGTCTATCAGAGTCCTCACGGATCCGGAGAGCGCATTTTTGATAGACTCACAGTACTCCATGACGCTTGCCTTCGCTGCCAAATCTCTAATAATAGGGATGATCGCCACATGATACGGAGCGATGGCAGACGGCAAATTAAGCCCGTCATCGTCGGAATGACTCATGATAACGCCGCCGATTATTCTCGTTGTCAGCCCCCACGAGGTTGTATGCGCATAGTGTAGATTCTCATCCCTGCCCTGGAAAGTCATGCCCACAGCCTTCGAAAAATTCTGCCCAAGATAATGGCTGGTGGCTGATTGCAGGGCTTTCCCATCCTGCATCATTGATTCCACCGTATACGTGTCGACGGCTCCGGCAAACTTATCATGCTCCGGTTTTTGTCCGGGTATTCCAAACATTTTGAGAATATCGCATATGAACCACCTGTACGCGTCATGCATCCGAGTTGCCTCCTCTCGCGCATCTTCTTCGGTTTCGTGCGCCGTATGTCCTTCTTGCCACAAGAACTCGGTAGTCCTCAAAAACATCTTGGTGCGCATTTCCCATCTCACAACATTGCACCATTGATTTATTAGTATCGGAAGATCGCGGTATGACTTTATCCAGCGGGCCATTGCCTCGCCAATGATCATCTCGGATGTAGGCCGGATTACAAGCGGAGTTTCAAGAGGAGAAGTCGGAACGAGTTTCCCATCGACACACTCAATTCTGTGATGGGTCACGACAGCCATCTCTTTCGCAAATCCTGCGACATGCCGAGCTTCCTTCTCGAATAAATCTATTGGGATGAAGAGCGGAAAGTACGCATTCTCATGACCATACTCCTTGAACTTATCATCAAGGATTTTTTGCATCAGCTCCCATATCGCGAACCCGTATGGCTTAATTACCATGCATCCCCTAATCGTCGAATTTTCGGCAAGGTCCGCCCCAGTTATGACGGCATGATACCAAGCCGAAAAATCCTGAGCCCTTGTCACGTTTAACGCATGTCGCGGAGCGGTCATACCGGAAATACTAACTAACGCGCGATCACCGCCAATTATACCCCTCGATCATCATGACAGGCAAATGAGAAATTGCTTCAGGCGCTATCTTGGATATGAGCGCGATGTAGTTTAGAAGATTCTTGCGAGAACAAAGGGAACGGTATGACGAGGCAAAGGGGGTAAATTTGTAATTGGAAACAAATTTCGTCTCAGCCATTCCCAAGGGCCTTGGAATCCCCGGGGACATAGCCGATTTTATTGGGTATGCTCTGACTACGTTCCGGCGACATTTTCATGCTGCCCCCGTTTTCTAACTTTAGTGAACCTTCTACAATGACTTTCCCACCTCCGGACGCTTGTGTGTTCGCACGAGCTTTCGGCAAGTTTGGATCCAGGTCGCTCCGGGCTCGCAGGTAGAACGCTAGTTCCCCCAGGGGGTCTCGGCCGCCTAACGGCGCATTTGGGTTTTCCGATATGGCTCTCTCTCGACGGTAGCCCGTAGTACTATAGCGAACTGTCTAGCCGACCTCATTTGGAGCGCCGGTCGCGGAGTTCATGCGCCGCCTCGTCGTCGCGCACACCAGCGGTCCTACGGTCAGGCTCGCTGTCATCCTGAGTCTGATGTATCTGACTAGCTTGCGCATGCCTATCTTTGTTCTGTTGCCGCATTATACGGCTCACTCTTACCATCGCCGCGCACGGCGCCCACCGGTACTCTTGCTCCTCATATCTAAAGCGCCATTCGTCCATCGCTATCAGCTCCTCGTACTCTTCCCAGTGGCGCGCTAGGTGTGTAAGCATGTCCAGTACCCCGTACGAGTCCTCTCGCCTCAGCCTCGGAGGGCTGTCGCCGCTCGCTCTAGCTTCAGCTCCGCTGATTATGCGGCGCAGCTTCACTGCATACCGTTCTCCGTGGATTTCCTTGAGTCGTCTCTCTACTGCGCTAGCTGTATACCTCTCGGCCCGCCTAGGCTGGTCTTGCTCTTGCTGGAGCCTACTCTCGGCTGCCTGTATCCACTCTATCCGCTCTGCCTCGGCGCGGGCTTCCTCAGCCTCCAGTACCGGTCTTAACGCTGCCCAGTGCCGTTCTAAATACCTGTATGTACCTTCTTCGCCGCGTCTCTCGCTTAGCTCCAGTACCGGAATGCCGCTCATCCCGCCTTGTTTCCTTACTAAGGATAAGGTTCGCTGAATAAGGGAAGCTGTTGGTTCGCGTCCGTATATTTGCGTGAATATCCGGCTGATTTCCTCCAGCGCTGCGCTTCTCTGCGGTGGGTTCGGCGAGACTTCTGCAAGCGCGGTTGGGCGCATCAGTTCCTGCTGTGCGTAAGGCGCTCCGGCAGGAGAAATCTCTTCATCTTGAGTTCTTTCCATCCCGATTGCCCCCTGAGCGAGGACTGCCGCTATACTAAGCCTGGCTATTACGTTGATATACATGCGGCGCTTCCTA
>JAIRYU010000009.1 GCA_031267545.1 Holosporales bacterium
TTCTTCTCCGGCGCCCTTGAAGAGCGTTCTTTCACGGGTTTCCATAGCTCTGTAATATCCGCCTATATCGTAGACCAAAGGATTTTTACCGCGTGGAATCTCAGAGAATTTGCTGCGCATATCATGATGTTTCTGTGATTGCCTAGCTGCCGTCGCTTGGGCTACGCCACATATTGCAAGTAGCGTTATTCTGGGTATGAGTTTGGTGATCCGATTGATCGTAAGCGTTTCATTTGTAAGGATGATTTACTCTCGCAGCCATCCTACAAATTCGCGTAATTTAACGTAACGTTTATGTAAGCTTTATGCAGCTCGCGCCAGGTTTTCTCAAAAAAGAAAATCGAAGGCATGTTCTACAATTTCCGGATGAATTCATATCCGGACTGGAGGCGCCACAGAGGCGATCTCCGTATGGCAACGGCGGATTCCAGTGATATACGCTCACAATAAACAACTGCTTTCATATTTGCGCATCACTTGCAAAAACAGTTTAATCGTATTAGGCTATAATTAAGCGGGGTGTTCAGGAGGTTTAATAATTAAATACACATGGACTGAACCAAGCGATTCCTCAGAGATTCGCAATATTGGAAGTTTGATAAGGGCAAGGCGCAAAGACCTCAAGATAACGCAGAAACAGCTCGCCGGGTTTATGGGATGCACATTCCAACAAATTCAAAAATACGAATGTGGACGCTCAAATCTTTCCGTACAAGCCTTCATAAAAGTGTGCGCATATCTGCGCACCAACCCGAATTATTTTTTCAGCAGATTGTTGCTATCGGAAAGCGGAAGCGATATCGCCGTTGATAACGATGCCGAGGCAAGGCTGCTTAGGATTTTCAGATCCATAGGAGATGAAAAAGTTAAAGCTCGAATCGTGGAGCTTGTTGAGGCTGTCGTATGCAGCGCTTCATGATTTAGTGAACTTCTTTCGGAACTCTTCAGAATCGGCTTTTGCAAAAGCGCCTCTTTACTACAACTTGAATTAACGGCGGCAAATTTCAGACGCAGGAGGTAAACATTGGGTCTAGTTACAAATTTCGAACTCGCTCTCTGCTAGGATCGCTTCATCGGCGTACAACGTATCAAGATCTTCAGGTAATTTCACCGCAGGTACAGATACTTCGTCATCTTGACAAATTACCTCGTCTGCTCCGTCTCGACGGGATACGTCATCGTTATTACTATGCGGAGTAGATTTCTTTGCAGGAGGCATTACCGGAACGAATTGTACTGGCTGTTGCGACGATTTAGGATTAGTTAATCTCTGGTCATTTTGCGAATTAGACGGGGCAATCATTTGGCTGTATAGCGATTCGTTCCGCTGCTGTAGAGTAACACTATCTTTATGCGCATGATTCTGACCCGGACCGAGGCTTGCGGTTTTCAGCCATTTATGTAGTAGTTGTGATACGTACAGATCTCGCGATTTTTGAGAATCCCAGCCGGTTACAACTATAAATATGCGTAGGCCGTTTACTGGATTATGCGCCGTTACGTAAATATTAAAGCCAGATTGTCGTATGTATCCGGTCTTTGCCCCATCAACCGCGTCACACCAATGTAAAATTTTGCAGTGTGTCTGATATATGGCGCCTCCGAATCTAAATGTTTTCATAGACAAGAACGGACGATACTGCGGGAAATCCTTGTACAGCGCCATACCAAGTTTTGCAATATCCATCGCAGTGGTAAATTGACCGACGTCAAATAAACCAGACGGATTTTTGAAGTTGGTATTCCTCATACCTATACGGTCCTTCAGCTGGTTCATCAGTACGCAAAAATTTTGAACGCTACCTGCAATACCTTCTGCGACAACCACCGCTACATCATTCGCGGACTTCACGGCTATGGCGCGTATACAGTCTAGCACCGATATTGCGCTTTCAGGCGCAAGACCTAGTTTTGACGGGGCCTGAGCCGACGCGTTACGCGATACTTTGAATTTGGTATTGAACGTTACGCGCCCATTTTTGAGCGATTGAAACAATATGTATAGCGTCGCAAGTTTAGTTAGAGACGCCGGGTATACCCTATTTCCCGCGGATGCTGAAAATAGAGCGTGCGATTCACTAGTCATTACAACGGCAGTTTTTAAAGCCACACGTCCATTAGACTGGTTTTTTTTCTTCGCAGCAACGCCGCGCGGCTTGATGACCTTGTCCAGAGGAAACTTAAGAGACGCTCCATTTGAGGATAAGAGAGATATTAGAATGAAAGAGAAACACCGCCTGATAAATGACATAATCTGCAGAAACTATTTCGCTTACCATCCCCGAAACAATACTCGAAATATTGTCTTACGTTGGAAGCTACAATTAGTAATTACATATGTTCATGCTAGCAACAATCTCGCCTTATCTCAACCAGATGCAATAATCCTCCAAGCGCCCCAACGTAGAAATATTTACAATCAAGCCGCTGCCTATAATGAACTTTGTCAAATAAAAGCGTCTCTGACTCTCTCGACTAGCCTTGCTATATTTGATTAGATGTTCCGAGTTACAGAGCAAACAATTTTTTTCATATGTAAACATCCTTGAAAGATATACTCGCGCCATTTGACAAGCAGGTGGGATTTTTGCTAAAAGTGGCGGCGCTGCGCCGTGTTTTCGTGGCGAAGTATATATGGCAATCAGGCGGGTTGAGTATAATTCTGAACAGAGATGCCTATTGCCGTGGCATCTCCCCATAGTTCACGAGCCATTCTAGCGCATTCCATAACTCTTCATTTATGTCTGCTCCTTCGTTGATATGCATAAACAAAAACGTGGCGTCGTCATACCTACCGGTTGCAGCAGCGTATATATAAGCTTTGATTAAGAGTTTTTGCGGAAGAATCCCGTGACGCGCCATACCTACCATCAGTCCTGTATTTGTATGCGCCCCTGGAATCCAGCGCAGCTCCGTGGTTGTCGCGTCAATTTGACGGAGTATATCGGCTAGCCTATGCGTTTCCCACGCAGACATTTTATTGGCGAGATCTAACAATCTATGCGTTAATTCACCAACCCCACGCTTCGCTTCGTTCAAATCCACCCGCGGCGTTATTCGCCGGGGTGATTTTGTAGCCCCCGGCGCCCCAAGCATCTTTCTACACAACGCTTCATTGCTTGGAGATATTGGCGGAACAACATCTAATTGCCACACGCTTCCGTTTTCCCCGTACATCTCGGCAAATTGTTGTACCAACAATTTGCGATCTTTCTCCGTTTCAGTCTCTGCTCCAATTACACACATGTTCATCAAGTTGCCACACAACAATACCACGCGCATTGCGCCCACAATAATCTTAGACATTTTACTTGTTATCTCCGATTAAAACACACCATATCCACAATTATACTAATACAAACGTAAGCGGACGGCAAGTAAAAACGGCAACCTACAAATGCCGTCTTCAGTATCTTTTCTTCAGAAAATACCCAACTATTATCTCTGCTGCTTCGAAAAGTGGCCCATTACGCAATACGCGTCGCCACCAAATTTAATTCTCCTGGCCAGCTGCGCTGTCTTTCGAGAAGGGCAAGATATTCGCCATCAACATCTCCGTTAGACTGTCGCGCCGATCTCACTTGATGCAACAGTTCGATGAATTGATCTACTTCCTCTTCGTCTTTCTCAGAGATAGAAACACGCAGTACGCTTACGTCTGGGCCAAGCATGAGCAGCGAGTCGCAAACTCCAAGAGACCGCGCTAGGCGATCTGTAACAAACGGAATAAACGGATGAGAAATTCTCAAAAATTCCACAAACACTTTGCCGGCAATAATTTTCGCGCGCTCATCTTCGTGAAGCTTCATCGCCTCTATAAAGAAATCGCAGAAGGTATCCCTCAGGAAAGACTGGATATTCCGAGTAGCGTAATCGAACCTATACTCGCGTATGTTCTGGTCTATGTTTTGTTGAAATTTTCGTAGTTTCGCAATTAGCCAGTTGTTGATCTTTCCAGTCACAGTCTCCGGTAGCTCGCTGCAGAATTGGGTCTCCTTGAATTGCAGGAACCTGGCTGCGTTCCATATCTTTGTTATGAAGTTCCTGCTGATTTTAACGTTGTCCTTGCCGAGCTTAATATCCCTACCTGGAACCGACATAAAGGCCAACGTAAATCTCAATGCGTCAGCGCCGAATTCATCCATAAGATCCTGCGGGTCTACCACGTTCCCCTTGGACTTCGACATCTTCTGGCCGCTGCTATCCCGAATTAGAGCGTGGATATAAACGTCTCTAAACGGTACTTTCTTCATGAAGCGCAGGCTCATCATAGCCATCCTTGCGACCCAGAAGAAGATAATATCGAAGCCGGTAACCAATACCGATGTTGGATAGCGCGTCCTAAGCGCAGGAGCGTCATCATCTGGCCAGCCAAGAGTTACAAACGGCCACAGAGCAGATGAGAACCATGTATCTAATACGTCTGGGTCTCTAGTCAGTTGATCTTTCGAGATACCGCGTTCCTCCGCTCGCGCGATTGCCGTAGCCTCGTCCTCCTCCACAAAAATACTTCCGTCTGATCCGTACCAAGCCGGGATCTGATGTCCCCACACTATCTGCCTTGACACGCACCATGGCTCGATATTTCGCATCCACTCTAAGTACGTATTTACCCACTTTTCTGGATGGAATTTCATCTCTCCCCGCTCAACGGCTTCTACCGCCGCCTTTGCCAAGGCTTTCGCATCTACAAACCACTGATCCGTTAAAAGAGGCTCGATTACCGTTCCGGACCTATCGCCGTATGGTAGCGTATGCGTTATCTTCTCCTCGCGTACTACAGCGCCGTCTTCAGCCAATTTGCTCAGGAGTAACTTCCTCGCCTTTTTAACGTATATCCCCTGCAAAAATTCAGGAACATTCTTGAACGTCATGTGTCCGCTCTTGTCGATAACTGAAATAACGTCAAGCCCATGTCGTTTCCCGATTGCGAAATCGTTATAGTCGTGCGCTGGAGTTACCTTGAGGCAGCCAGTGCCTTTTTCAATATCGATATATTTGTCCGTTATTACGGGAACCGTTCTGTTGGCGTATGGTATCAGCGCATTCCTCCCGATGAGATGCGTATACCGACCATCCTCTGGATGAACCGCCACTGCGGCATCTCCAAACATTGTCTCTGGCCTGGTAGTAGCTATGGTAACGTACTCGTCAGAGTCTACTATTTTGTATTTTATATGCCACAGCGTCCCCTCTTCCTCTTCGTTCCTTATTTCAAGATCCGATATCGCTGTCATGAGTTTCGTGTCCCAATTTACCAGTCTTTTATCCCTAAATATTAATCCCTCTTTGTACAAAGCAACGAATGCCTTGATAACGGCTGCGCAGAACTCTTTATCCATTGTAAATCTCGATAGATCCCATGGAGCAGAACATCCAAGCGATTTCTGTTGCTCTACTATCCTATTGCCAGATTTATCTTTCCACTCCCAGATTTTATGTATCAGCTCCTCTCTTGTAATTGCGCTTATATCGACCCCGCTTGCCTCAAGTTCTTTAGTTACGACCATCTGCGTCGCTATGCCGGCATGATCGACCCCGGATTGCCATAGCGCGTCGTATCCATGCTGCCTGTGATACCTAATTAGTATGTCCTGAATCGTGTATGTTAGAGCGTGCCCTACGTGTAGGCTTCCGGTTACGTTCGGAGGAGGCATAAGAATCGAGTAAGTCTCCCCGCCGGTATTGTTTGGCGCAAACATCGGCTCGGTGCTGCTGTAGATTTGTTGCTCAAATTGTTTCGGATTGTACGTTTTATCCAACTGCTCCGCTGTCACTGTCCTACTGTCCTTAACTTAGGGACGCTGAAATTATACACGCCTTTCCCTCTCGTTGTATCGTCGCATTTTTTTCGTTCTACGGAGCGACTCCATGCGTTTACGAGCCTTCTTTTCAGACGGTTTTTCGTAATGGCAATGAATCTTCATATCTTTGTAGACCCCCTCTCGTTGCATTTTGCGCTTCAATATCCTGAGCGCGTGATCCACGTTGTTATCATTGACGCTAACCTCCATAACCTGATGCTCCGCTTAAAATTTATCCATTGACCAACCCGATAGGACCGATTCTACCACACGAGTTACCGCTATGGCAAATGATCAAAGCGCATTTGGAAACGCGCAAGGTCTCATCATATCGGTCAACCTAGAGCCCGTCGTCATGAGATCGCTAACCAAAGCGTTAAACATTTAATTTGAACTGCCGCTTCAAAGGAGCTCGCATCTTCCCCAACATCCTTTACATATTTTCCCAATCTTTTGCAGCGCTGACTGGGTGTTTACTGGCGTTAGCGAATCCCAAGTTTGCCCAGCCTTATATCTAGATGTCCCAAGTTTCCCAGGTCCTCTACCGCCGCCCCTAGCTCCTCTTGTAACGGCGTCCTTTCCGCCCTTTGAGTAGTTGGTTAAGTTCCTGTATATCTCGCTTCCTACTTCATAGGCAATTATTCCCGCTCCGATAACGCGCGCTAGGTGGCGCTGAACCGAGCCCCGGCAGTACGTATAGCCTGAAATACCGGGTTCGCAGCAGGTTGACGCCGACAGCTGTCACCGAAAATAGCTTCAAAATCAGCGGG
>JAIRYU010000020.1 GCA_031267545.1 Holosporales bacterium
TTTGTACGCCCTTTACGCCCTTGACTGCCCACACCTCTTTCTCCGCTAACGTAACCCACTCCTGATTAGTTACGACTCCAGTCAGCAAGACCACGCCATCGTTTGCGACGGCTGATACCTCGCTGAAAAGTTTCGAACTAACCTTGTACAGCCTATTTTTTATGACGGTATCCAATTTCGCATCCGAGATACTCTCTCCTACGCCCTTGTCTCTCGCGGCGATATAGCCGCCGCCGGCAACGCTGCCCCCAATGAGAATCGGCACACACCCAACCGTGACGACGGCAAGCGCGGAAACGACGGCTGCGCTAGCAAGCAAACTCTTCGATCGGAAATGCATTTTCAATATGGTCAAATCTGCCAACCGAATCGAAACATATCACATCTATACGATAGTTTTCAAACAATTCATTTCTCTCAGATATAATGGACAGCATTGCGTTCGATATCCTTTTTTGTTGTTTCGTGGCAATACACGACCTTGCCGCATCGAGAGTTCGTCTCTGTTTCACTTCCACAGCTACGAGGTCGTCTCCATTTTTGGCAAGGATATCGATCTCCCCGTATTTTGTCCTTACCCGTCTACCGACAATCTCATAACCGTCAGCCGACAACTTTCTGCTTGCGCACGACTCTGCCGAGACTCCCTTTTCATATGTCGGCATTACCCATGCATTGCCAACGGCTATATCGCCAAATCCCCTTCCAATGTAATAAGACCTATTGGAATTCGCGGCTCGACGCTCTCTTTGCTTCGCAGGAGTTGCGTAGCGTCCATCCATCAACCGAGGCTCATCCTGTATTTGTTGCGTTGCTCCAGAGATTTGCATATAACCCACGCGTCATACCAACTACGGTTATACTATCATAGTGTGTTATATCTTTTCAAGATATTCTTGGCTCTATCAATAACGTGCCTTGGAAATCCGGCTAAAAGGGCAACGTGTAGTCCGTACGATTTATCGGCAAATCCGTCCTCTATCTTGTGAAGGAACACAATTTTGCCATTCCACTCTTCAACCTTAACGGTAAGGAATTTGATGCTTGGAATATCATCCCTAATTTTTATGAACTCATGGTAGTGAGTCGCCAACAGAGTCCTGGCTCCGATATTATTAGCGATCTCTTCGATAACGGCCCACGCAATTGCTAGCCCGTCGTGGGTGGATGTTCCGCGGCCTATCTCATCGAGTATGACGAATGAGTCTGACGTCGCCTGTTGCAAGATTGTCGCCGTTTCCGTCATCTCTACCATAAATGTGGAACGGCCGGACGCTATATCGTCGGATGCTCCCACTCTGCTGAATATCCTGTTTGTTACTCCAATTTTTGCATAGTCGGCCGGTACGAAGGATCCAATTTGCGCCATTATTATGATGATTGCATTCTGTCGAAGAAATGTGCTTTTCCCTCCCATGTTTGGTCCTGTCAGCACTGCAACGCGCCTATTTTCATCCATCTCGCAATCGTTCCTTACAAACTTCGTCCCGTTGGATTTTAGGTTGTTCTCTACTACGGGATGCCTGCCGTTACGTATGCTTAGGACGCGTTCCGTAACCAATTCTGGCCTGACGTAGTTATTGTCGATAGCGAGCTGCGCAAATGATGACATGACGTCTAGAAACGATATGTCTGACGCTACTTCCCTTATACTCGCTTGTTTGTTTGCTATCATTTTTACTATATCGTCAAAGATAGCAAGTTCCCGTCTCCTCATATTTGATTCGGCGGAATATACTTTATTGGCTACTTCTACGAGTTCCTCGGACGTATACCTCATGCATGTAGCCAACGATTGCCTGCGCGTAAACTTGTATGGCATCTTGGACGCAAAGTTTGGCGATATCTCTACGAAGTACCCAAGTACGGAATTTTTCTTAATTTTGAGCGATGGGATGCGGGTTTCATTGACGTACGCGCGTTGCATGTCGCGCATGACGAGGTCTCCATCCTTAACTGCGCGGATGATCTCATCCAGCTCGTCATCGTATTCTTCTTTTATGAATCCGCCGTCCCTAGCTAAGACTGGGAGACTATCTGAAAGCGCTCCGTCCAATGTTCTGATAATTTTTTCGGCGCCATTGAATGAGAAGCGAAGAGAACTTAATTGCGGAAACTGCGATATGCGCTCGCCAATTTCAGCGGCTTTTGATAGAGCGACGGAGATACATTTGAGGTCCCTCGGACCGGCTCGATCCATCAATATTCTGGAAATAGATCTTTCGAGATCAGGAAATCCTGATAGGGCATTTTTCATCTCTTTTAAAATCGTCTGGTTTTTCATGAAAAATTCCACGTAGTCGAGACGCGCATTGATTTGCGGAATATCGATTAGAGGTTCCATAAGCCAACGCGACAGCATTCTGGCGCCCTGGGCCGTCTCTGTTCTATCTATACTATGCAGCAACGCAGACTTCCTATTGTCGTTGTTAGCTTGCGTTAGCTCAAGACTCTTTCTGGTAAAATTATCGAGGCGCATATATTCGGAGTTGTTTATACACTTAGGGAATGCTAGGAATACATTGCCTGATTTGTAGGCGTCCGATATGTACTCGGTAACCTCGGACGCTGCCTCGACACATTGTTTTGATAGATTCCCAAAGGCGTCAATGCACTGTAGTCCAAAAAATTTGGCGAGCCTACTGGACGTTGTTCCACCCATAAAACGAGAACTCGGAATCGCCCGTACGATTGTCCTGTACTTGTCGAGGCTATCTAAAATATGCCTTTTCGATAGGAGACAATCTGGACAAACTATTTCCGCTGGAATAACCTTGGATAATGTCGAGGAAAGCTCCTCCGTCCTTATATCCTCCACAAAAAACAATCCAGTAGAAACGTCTGCATACGCTATTCCAAGACTATCGTTCGCCTCGTCTGAAATCGCGAGAAGGAAATTGTTGTTTTTTTCAGTTAGCATGGATTGCTCCGTTAGAGTGCCCTGTGTCACAACTCTCGTAACGCTACGCTCCACAGTCGTTTTAGCGCCTCCTCTCTTTTTTGCCTCCTCCGGAGTTTCCATTTGTTCGCAAATTGCTACTGTGTGTCCGTTTTTAATTAGCTTCATCAAATACATATCGGAGGCATGCCATGGAACGCCGCACATGGGAGTATCCTGTCTTTTAGTTAACACAAGCCCAAGCTCCTTAGATGCGATTACTGCATCGTCTCCAAACAGCTCGTAAAAATCGCCGAGTCTATAAAAGACGAGCGAATCAGGGTGCTGCTCCTTAATTGCCCTATACTGCCGCATCATAGGGGTAAGGGCGGAGATATCGTCAGCTGTCACCGTTATTGCCGACTGAAAAATTTTCCGTCATTACGTCAAATGTGCCCGCCAGATAATTTATAAAATCCTGTATTACAGCTTCGGACGTCGAGGCGGACGACGTTACAGCCATAGCGCTTACGCCACTGAGCAGTTCCCCGTCAAAGTTAGCCTTAGAATCTACGAGGACAGCATTACGGGCTCCGGCAGATAGGGCGGTTTCACGAAGTCTCCTGGCATTCGACGAGTGAGCTGACCCAATTACAACTACAAGATCCATCGATTCCGATATTGCTCTCACAACATCCTGCCTTTCTCTGGTTGCATAGCATATATTGTCCGGAGAAATTGCTTCTATATGCGGAATTTTCTCCTTTAACTTTTCGACTATTGCCTGAACGCGAGTACAGTCCAATGTAGTTTGAGTGAAGTAAGTAACAGTAATCCCGTCAAAATTTGGCAGCATCTCAATGTCTGATTCGTTGGAAACAACAAGCGCGTTAGTTGATTTGTCGGCGCATCCGATAAGGGCAATTACTTCCGCATGAGCTCTATCGCCTATGATTATAAGTTTCTTTCCGAGGCGCGTCTCATTTATGGCGTCTGATTGAACTGCCTTAATCACTGGACACGTTCCGTCGATAATCGTCAACCCCTTCTCTTCAGCCCGCGCAACGACATGCGGAGCTACTCCATGCGAGGAAAACATTACGACGGATCCATCAGGGATTTCATCGATGGACGTTACCTTAACGACTCCGCATTTCCACATACTGTCCATAAATATCTTGTTATGTATGACGTCCTCAATGACATAAAACGTACCATACAATTTGCAGACCTGCTCGGCCATGCTAACGGCTCTTTTTACACCGGAACAAAATCCGCGCGGAGATAATATGTAACACTTGATAGACATGTTGAGACTGACGGCTACTATAATGGATGAGCTACTCTATACACGGCATTGTATCACCGGCTCGCGCCGAACTGCCATTTAATAATACGCCCATCAGATAAGCGCGGAATTATTCCTCCTGATGTTAGCGTAAAAGCGAGACTTTTAGAGAAACAAGCCGTGGGCTTGCTAGATTTGTTATAGGCAACGGGTGCGGTTGACTATACAATTGTTGGAGTGTGGCGCGCGCCAACTCTTTACAAGATTGTGGGTTTGATGTGTGGAATGTCGTTGACTCGTTTTTCAAAACTGCGTATGAGTTCGGGGCTAGCTGTGCGCCATATAAGTTTCATATTTTATTCATAGCTATAATTGCCGTTTTGCTTGCCGCCTTAGTGGCGGTATACCGCAGTTTGCGAGGTAAATTGGATTCTGCGGAGCGCTACTTGGACGTATTCAGGGTAGTATCCAAATCGATAGCTAAGACTCATAGGATTGTTGCATTTAACGAGGACTGGGACGTAATCTACACTACGCACCCGAGCGCGTATACAACGAAGAAGGAGTTTATGCGAGATGTGATGGGTAGCGTAACTGCGTCGGTTGAATTCAAGAATTTTTGCAGGCTCTTCGACGCTAGGAGGCCAACCGGCGCGCTGTTAATTGGATCAGGTTCCGGTCTTCAAAATCAATTTAAGAGATGGGTTGCCACTAACGACGTCATTGAGGCGGGCGAATCGCTGGTCGATGAAAGCGTATCAGTCGTAACTCTGAGCGACGTCTCAAAGTATATTGACGAAGGCGAGAGGACGGCCCATCGATGCGAGAGGTTGGAGGCTTTCATAGATAAACTACCGCTCGGGATATTCTATGTTGGAAGCTCTGGAAAGATCATTGGGGCGAATGCCACATTCGCAAACATGGTTAATTCTACGAAAGACAAAATTGTAGACGCCATGGTTAACGACTTCGTTGACGGTATCGATTATACGTCCGTATCAACGCTAGCCGATAGAACCCGCGTTACAGTAAAGCCGCGATTTTCTCGGAGTTTTCAGGCAATAGCGGAAAAGGCTTCAGCGACGTCGGGCTGCAAACCGTGGACTATCTACAGGATTGCGGAGCAAGAATGCGAAAGTGACGATGACACATTTCTTACGCAAAGCGCATTCGCTTGCGCAAACGTCCCATCCATCATAATAAATTCCAAATACGAAATTCATGTAATGAATCCGGCGTTTGCTACGATGGTTCAGGATAAGGTCACGATTAATCACCACAAAGCTGTGGAGCGCGGAATCAATGTGGCTGGTGTTATTCATGCTAGAGATTCGTCGGTCGACATTACTTCATGTCTGCGGGATGCTTTTTTATCTCCGGAGAAGTTTTCGTCAATAGAAGTGAAACTAAATGGGAACGACGCTGTTGAAATGGGATACGTAAGCAAGATATGTTCGAATTCGTCAAGCGGTGGAAAGTCAGAGTATTTACTGATGCAATTCATCGACATTACAGGACAGAAAGCTCTTGAGCAGCGGCTTGTACAATCGCAAAAAATGCAGGCTATAGGCCAGCTCGCAGGCGGAGTTGCTCACGATTTCAATAACCTACTAACTGCAATGATTGGATTTTGTGACCTGTTATTACAGAGGTACACTTCAAAGGATCAGTCGTACAGCGACGTAGTTCAAATTAAGCAAAATGCCAACAGGGCCGCTAATTTGGTTAGGCAGCTGCTCGCCTTTTCAAAACAGCAAACGTTAAAGCCGAAGGTAGTATCCGTAACTGACGTTCTGATTGATTTGTCATCTCTGCTCAAACGATTGTTGGGACCAAATATAAAATTTCAAGTTATCCACGGCAGAGATCTTTGGAATGTGAAAATTGACAATACCCAATTTGAGCACGTGATAATTAACCTGGTTGTGAATGCTAGAGATGCCATGAAAAATAGTGGCAAGTTGACCATAAAGACAAGAAATCACTTCGCAGATAAAAGTTTCAAGTGCGTGTATGACGTGGCCGGTCCGGGAGACTACGTTTTGATTGAGATTATTGATACTGGATGTGGTATTTCTCATGAGATTATAGAGGATATTTTCGAGCCATTTTTTTCTAAGGGTAAAGACGACACACAGAAGAGAGCTTGGTCGGGAACTGGCCTTGGATTGTCGACAGTCTATGGAATTGTTAATCAGACCGGCGGGTTTGTGGCCGTAGAGAGCGAAGTGGGAAATGGAGCAAATTTTAAGATATACATCCCGAGATATACAGGAGATGAGCAGATTCAATCCGGTGACGCATCCGTTATCCCTCGAGATTTAAGCGGGTCTGAGACGATCCTGATAGTCGAGGACGAAGAGTCTGTGAGGATGTTTTCCGCGAGGACCCTGCGTGATAAGGGATACAAAGTTCTGGAAGCATCTTGTGGTGATGAGGCAATTAAAATTGCAAAAAATCACGACTTTGACTTGCTAATAACGGATGTGGTAATGCCGAGGATGGATGGTCCGACGTTATGTAGAGCTCTGAAGGAAATGGGAAAAGCTGTGAAAACAATTTTCATATCTGGCTATTCTGAGGATACATTCCGTAAAGATGTTGGGAAAAAGCCTACGATCCATTTTCTACAGAAACCATTCACATTACAGGGCCTTGCCAGTAAGGTTAAGGAGGTATTTAATAATGCTAAAAACGGCGTTCAGTGAAGCTGATGGTGGGATAGAGTTTTATGTACGTCTAACTCCTGGATCTAAGGTGGAGGCAATACATGAGTTCGTCGTTGAAAACCAGCAGCTTACACTGCTCATGGGACCGCAACAAAATCGAAGAGAGAATGCCCTGTTCAAGATTTCGGTTCATGCAAAGCCAACAGATAATCAGGCTAACATCGCCCTCGTCAAGCTAATATCAGAGCAATTTGAAACGGCAAAATCTAACGTATCGATAGTGAGCGGGATGAAATCCAGGGTGAAGCGCGTATGCATAAGCGGATACAGATTAGAAGACGTGCCACAAAGGATTGCGGCAATCGTGGCGGCAGCGTAATAACATCCGGTATTTCCTACAACTCGTCGAGGTAACGCATAGCGAGCCTCTTGGATGCCTCTACTGCCGGTTGATCGAATGGATTAACTCCGGCAAGTTTTGCTATTACAATGACCTCAACAAATGACAGCGCCATCAGGTATCCAAGCGTCCACATGTTAACCTCATCGAATTCGAGTACTCTAACGAATGCCTTCTCTTTCAGAGCGTCTATCGTAGCGCGTTGATGCGACAGCATGAGATCGCGTATGTTATGTCCGTTCAGATTATTAAGTAGATTGTTTCTCACCTGAACAGTATCATCGTTTCTACGCTGGGTAATTACTGTGAACGCCTTATCTGGCGGGCCTCCCAAAAATAATTGCAGCATAGAGTGCTGATCTACAGTTCCTTTGGCTATCACTGGAGTTATTCCAAAGCTTTCGGATTTACCAAGGCTTTCCGAAATCAGTTGGATATACCACTTGCAATAATCCTCCAGCAAATCTGAGTATGCCATTACTACATGTATATTGATTTTTTTGGATTCGATAACGCGGTACATATCTGCAACGTTGGTAATCTCATGACATTCGCTCGGAGAATTTGCGTTCGCGACGCGATTAATAAGCGTCCTTGCTCCATCGATAAATATTTCTATATCTACTTCTCCAAGCAACGCCGGTAGCAATCCAACTACTGAGAACACGGAAAATCTGCCGCCTATGTTGGGATTATGTTCAAGAACGGTCATGTTTTTAGATTTAGCAATCTTCATCAGAGCGCTGGTCTCAGATATTTCTGTGATAGCGATCGCTCTATTGGCATAGTCAAAATCGCCCCAAAGCTCGCATAACGAAGCGAATAGCATGAGCGTTTCTGTGGTTTTCCCAGACTTAGAAATTACTACAATCCCAGTTTTGCTTTTATCGCAACTATTAATAACGTTCATAAAATGTCTAGAATCTACATTTTCGAGGAATATAACTTTTGAAGGATTTCCAGAGTACAACGCTTCGAAGTTTACAAGACATTTCCCACCGAGGCTTGATCCTCCGGTTCCTATTACGAGTATCTTCTCGCAGCCGTTAAATTTGCTGGCAGCGTCCCTTATATGACTTGCATCCTCGCGTAGTACTTTGAACATATCCATCGTTTCAATGCAATTTTTAAGATGGATGAACGACGCGTTAATCATAGGTTACTGACTGACGACAGCAAGATACCAGCTCGATTCTAGCGCCGCCGGGACATATCATCATTAACAAATTTCGCATCGATTGTATTTGGTCGTGGATTTACGTTGCGCAGTTTGCGTATTAGCCTTGCCCCCTGCCAAAAATTCCGACTACGAATGGTTACGGAAAGAGGCCATAGGATTTAGCGATCCAGGTACGTGGCAACTCCAGGACTTTGTATTTTCCGATTTTCTTTTGATATGCAATCCATATAATCCACATCCGTTCGATTATGTACGCTGCGTGAGCGCTTTTTAAACTGGAATGGTCCATGACGCCGCTGATACGTTTTTCAGTTTCCTGCATAATGCTAAAAACAAAGTCGCAGTACTCTTTAAACGCCGCCGGCCTCATGACGAACATGTTTCCCCAGTGCGCGCTGGATGATCGCATACATGTCTGCGCTACGTCGGTATATTGCGGATATTTTTCACGCAGGACCTCGAGCGCTGTGTCTAGATATTCAATCTTCTGATTCAGTTTGAAATTCGTGTACACAGTTGTGAGAAGATTTTGAGGGGCCGGGACGACGACGTCATAACCAGCAATTGCCTTCCTTACAGTAGGCGCGTCTAATCCAAACTTTTCTTCGTACCCACTGTCCATTGAGGCAACTCTCACAAAGCTTCTGCTCTTGCTGAAGAGCCTTCTAATTCTTTCAAAAATAGTGAGATGGTAATTCGTCTTGAAAATAAAGTGTCGTCTGTAGTGCATGAATCCGATATAATCTAACTCATCGAGTTGAGCGTAATTTTTCCAGAGCCAGTACACCGCCGTCAGCTCGCAATAACTTCTGTTTTGCAAAGAGATATTATCTCCGGCATCGTCTCCAGTTGTATTGTCGAGCATCCATCTATATTCGTCGTCGCTAATGCTTACGTTTTTGGCAAGGCCAACTTTTAGTCCGTCCCCAACATGAAACGGCGAGCCGGTTCCCAAGGCGCGACCGGCATGAATCGGTATAAATGTGCTGCGGTCACTCAGCATGTCAAACGGCTTGTGATAGCACACAAATATTTTTATCTTGGACAGCTCTTCATTGATTCGGATAGCAGGCTCCGTTTTGAGCGCTCCTCCTTCATACCCGAGGAACGCGGAGCCGGCGACAAGGCATACGACGGTAACTCCGATTGTTACCAAATAGCGTTTAATCACACGATACCGTTGTTGGCCATATAACTTGCCAAGTCCAACATCCTGTTGGAAAATCCGAACTCGTTGTCATACCACGCGACGACTCGGCAGAACTTATCACCAAGAACTGTAGTGCCGGTTGCGTCGAATATGGAGCTCAACGGAGAATGGTTGAAGTCGCACGATACCAGCGGCTCGTCGTTGTATCCAAGGACACCGCTCAACTCCCCGGATGCGGCGCTACACATTAGGTTGTTTATGGAGTCCTTATCAGTTTTCCTTGATAGCAGGCACTTCAAATCAACAAGAGACACGTTGGGAGTCGGAACTCTTATTGCGGAGCCATCCAGTTTCCCGCTCAAATTAGGGAGGACCAATCCTAACGCCTTCGCCGCTCCAGTTGTACTCGGGATCATTGACAGTGTTCCAGCCCGAGCTCTCCTCAAATCTTTGTGCGCCGTATCGATCAGCTTCTGGTCTCCTGTGTACGCATGAATCGTAGTCATGAACCCTTGCTCTATTCCGAACTCCCTATCGAGCAAATAAGCGACTGGGGCAAGGCAATTTGTTGTGCATGATCCATTTGAGATTACTGTATGCGAACCATGGAGTTTTGTGTGATTTACGCCATATACCACAGTAATATCTGCGCCGTCGGACGGAGCGGAAACGATAACTTTCTTCGCTCCCGCCTGTATATGTCTTGCGGCGTCTGCTTTCTTCGTGAAGGCTCCGGAGCACTCAAACACGACGTCGACGCCATGATTATCCCAGTGAATATTCTCTGGGCTCGTTTCAGAGAGCATGGTAATGTGACATCCGTTTATTGAGACGCCGTCGTCCGTTTCGACTACGTCGCTTCCAAAGCCGCCGTGAATGGAATCGTATTTTAGAAGGTGCGCTCTAGTCTTCTTATCCGATAAGTCATTGACGCATACAATATCGATATCATCGTATTTTTTAGACTCAAAGAAAGCCCTTAACACCATGCGGCCTATTCGGCCAAATCCGTTTATCCCTATTTTCATCGTATTCCCAACATGATCCATTGAGCGCATACCATAGCGACTCACACGCTGCGAATTCTCGCATACAAACAGTGTCAGTTTCAAGAATTTGATACGATTCAGAATCTTTGCAAATTGGTATAAACTGCGAGTACGCGACCTTAAGGGATTGATAACATGCAAAATCAAATTATCGAGAACGTAGCAATCATTGGATCTGGTCCGGCTGGTCTTACAGCCGCAATCTACCTCGCAAGATCAGGGCTTAATCCAATCGTGATTACCGGCTTGAATCCTGGAGGGCAGCTTGTAAATACAGATCTCATCGAAAATTTTCCAGGGCTTAGTTCCATTAAAGGAGCAGATTTGATGATGAAAATGATGACGCATGCGGAGGAACTTGGAACCAGATTTATTTACGAACTAGCCGAATCAATCGATGTTACACACAGCGCTACGGATATCGATAATGGTGGTAGGTTTGCGATACTCGTCCCGCAGACCGACCGCATAATGGCGCGAGCGGTAATAATTGCAACAGGAGCCAGGCACAAACATCTCAACATTCCTGGAGAATCAGAGTTTACAAACCGCGGCGTATCGTGGTGCGCAACGTGTGACGGTCCGATGTATAGAGGCAAAAAAGTGGCAGTTATTGGAGGGGGTAACTCTGCCGTAATGGAAGCGCTATTTCTATCAAATTTTGCCAGCGAGGTTTTGTTGGTTCACAGAAGGGATTCGCTTAGGGCAGATA
>JAIRYU010000031.1 GCA_031267545.1 Holosporales bacterium
ATCTGATATTTTAGCTTTCGTATCATCTCGAGCGCTCTCCGGCAGTTCCTGCACAGGATAGCGATATCCGACTCGCCGAGCCCCACATCGCTATCCCACAGGCGCGCGTTTAGCGTTATTTTGGTTCGCTCTTCGATACTCAGCTTCTTCATGACGTCCTCGCTTCTGCTGATTAGCATTAACGCTGCGGCTGGGACTGGCACCCGCAGCGTTCCGCCATTCCAACGGGGTACGTCTAGATACTCGCTAAGACGCTCCAACGGATGATCAGTTACATCTCCCCACATCCCTATAGCGTCCAGCCCCCACCGCTCAACCATCTTGCAGTATCTGTTCAGTGCGCGTATATGGTTCCCCGTCAAGATCCCCACTATCTCCCCCTTGCTATGGGCGCTGGCGTAGTATATGATCGCCGCTTGCATTACTACCCTCTGCACATTGTCAAGGAGCGCCGGGTTTATCCGGTTGCCTTGCTTTGCTACCTCGGTGTGCGCACTTTCTAGCACACGGATTATATCTCCTACGAGTTCCCCAAAGTGCCCTTGCGGCTCGATGTTTGGTATATGCGGTTCTCCCCTGACGCGCCTAGCCATTAGCCGATGCCGCCCATCCGCCAGCTGTATCAGACGCCATAACGCCAGTTCCCCGGCGCTCAACTCGTCGTATCTATTGCACTTTGCCGGCAGCTTCTCCCCGTTTGGGGCCGTCTCCCATACCGTTGGCTGGCGACCGCTTTCTACGCCGTCTGGCGTCCGCAGCATCTGCTTCCGCTCTTCCGGCGTGAGCGTCCCTCTATCGACTAACTCAAGAACAACTCCGTGGGAGGCCGCTCCTTTTTGTGTCTTTGGCTCCGCCATTCTGTACGCCATCGTCCCTCCCGCCGCATGAACCCATTGCAGGTTTGCTACAAATGTCATCGCCGTCAGCATGACCAGCGCTGCTCTCCGTTTCATCTTATTCAACTCGTTACACATCCTTCTCGCCTATACTAATCATTATATCGGCTTCCGTTTGTGATTTATAGGCTTAATTCGCGAAAACAGGAAACTGTCCTACAGACATATACCAAAGCATGCGCTTATCAAGGCAATCCCCAAGCGCCAAACATATTGACCGCCGTGCCGCCTATGTGGTAGCATCCAGCAGTCTAAAGATTGAAAATACTATGGTGATCCGTGGTCGGTATCTCAGCCTCCGTTACGGCTCTTGAAAAGAATTTGGAAACTTGGATTCTGGCAATCGATAAATGCGGATCTACCAAAGAGATAGATGAAATACGGCGTAATCTCCTCGGGAAGACCGGTCATGTTACGAACGCGTTCGGCGAATTGAAGGGGCTGTCTGTAGATGATAAAAAACTCTATGGAGACCGCGTTAATAAAATTAAATTCTCGCTAGAAGACGCTATTTTAAATGTGAAAATCAAGCTAGAAAAATTACAAATGCTGGAGAAGTTAGATAAAGAAGCGGTTGACGTTACGTTGCCGGTCATCAATAACAGGTTCGGAAAGCTCCACATTATTACGAGCGAAATTAGGCGGATAAAGCAATACTACCAATCCCGCGGATTTTCGGTTATTGACGGTCCCGAAGTTGAAACAGACTTCTTTAATTTTGATGCGCTCAATATGCCCAAGCATCATCCGGCGCGGCAAAATCACGACACGTTCTACATAGACGGATTTGATGCCGTTTTGCTTAGGACGCAGACGTCATGCGTACAGGTGAGAGCAATGCTTGAGGGCAAGCTTCCAATAAGGATGGTCTCCATAGGAAAGACATACAGAAGGGATGCTACTGACGCGACGCATTCGCCAATGTTTCATCAACTGGAGGGCCTGGTAGTCGACAGATCTCCGCTGAATATCGGACATCTTAAGAGCGAGCTCGTAAAGTTCATATCATCATTTTTTGAAGTGGATAACGTCGCCGTGAGACTTCGCCCAAGCTTCTTCCCGTTCACTGAGCCGGGAATGGAAGTCGACTGTAGGTATAGTAAGAAAGATGGGAAGGTGGCGCTTTCGTCAACTGGAGACAAGTGGCTCGAAATAAGCGGAGCTGGAATGGTTCACCCGAACGTATTTAAGTACTGCGGCATTCATGGCGAGGTCTACGGATTCGCCTATGCGTTTGGCATCGAGAGAATCATCATGTTGAAGAACGGCATTAACGATATAAGGGATCTGTACAGCTCAGACAAAAGAGCTCTCCAATATTACGGCCGCCCAGCTTAACAATGATCTATTGGTCCGCGTCTAATATCGCGTTTTCGGTTGGGCAATTTCATATATACTGGTACGGCGTTATTTACGCCGCCGCAATACTCGCGTCGTGGCTTGTGGCGACGTACGCATTACGTAGGCTTAGAGATAATGGAATCCCGGTTCCTTCTAAAGAGGAGTTCGACGGATTCATGTTCTGGGCGATCGTAACAATCGTGGTCGGAGCCCGCCTTGGCCATGTATTGTTCTTTGAATTTGAGCACTACATAAAATATCCGTCAGAAATCTTTATGCTAAGGAACGGAGGATTGTCGTTTCACGGCGCAGTAATTGCCCTCGGGATATACATATATCGCTTCGTAAAAAAATCGGGGATTTCTTGGTGGCTGCTCTCAGACGTTATGTGCCTTGCCGGGGCGTTGGGAGTTGGTATAGGTAGGCTGGCGAACTTTATGAATCAGGAACTGTATGGGAAGGTTACATCTGCAAAGTGTTCTGTGGTTTTTTCGATGGTAGATCATATGCCTCGCTACCCGACACAACTCTTCGAATCATTTTTCGAAGGCCTTCTGAATTTTTGGATATTACTGATAGTCTTCAGGCTGAGGGGAACTAGTATACTGGGCTCCGGAAAGCTTACCATGGTATTTTGCACAGTGTACTCCTCGGCGAGATTTGTTATCGAATTCTATAAAGAAGTTGAGATGTATAACTATTTCAATGTCGTCTTTTTATCGGTTGGACAGGCGTTATCCATTGGACTTTTTCTGTTTGGAATATTGGCGCTCAAGCGTTGCAGAGATTAATGTATGAGAAGTCTGTTTCAATAACAAAATTCAAGGCCGGAATATATCGGCGCAATAACGGAGCAAACAATCACTATCAACATCCCGCCAATTAGTATGATTGTAACTGGCTGCAATAGGCTGACGGCCTTGCGTACTCTATAATCTACCCTTGATTTTATCATGTTAGCCCCAGCCTTAAAAGCCGGCCACATATCGCCCGATTTTTCTCCGGCCGCCACTACTGACAACTCGCGCTTGCTGAAAAGTCCGCTTTGCCTCAGAGCGCTTGACAGATCTGTTCCATGCTTTATGAGAGATATGATTTTCTGTATTTTTTCCTGATTTCCAATGCTGGCGACGCATTCCAACCCTTCCATCAAGTGTATCTTTTCTTGGATCATCATTCCCATCGCATAGAAAAAATTCATGGCATACATTTCTTTTTTTATCTTCGATGTCACTGGAATTATTTTATGAACTCTATCCATAATTTTCCTGTTTCTAAGAATCCCAAATCCAGCAACTCCAATGAAAATAAATGAGATGAGCGTTATCATACAGTTCTCTGATAATACGGCGCTTACCCTCACGATTATCTTTGTTAAGAGCGGTAGTTTTACTCCGACGTCCGTAAATAATTCAGCGAATTTGGGAACGACGGCAATAAGCCAAAACAACGTCACGCATATCACGCAGCACGCTAAAATGATGGGGTATCTCATGGCATTCTTCACATTTTTTGCGATATCAGACTTTGCCTCTAGGTACTCTATTATCCCAGTTAGCGAGTCGGTTAGACGCGATGTTTTCTCTGCAATCTCTATTGTCTTCACAATAAATCCGTCGAAGCAACATCCTATCTTGGAAAACGACGCTGAAAGAGAACAGCCGGATCTGATACTGGCCAGGATGTACTCTACTATCGCGCGATCTTCCAACCTGGAAAATAGCTGCGCTGCGATCTCGAGCGAGGTGATTAGATCCAGCTTATTGGACAATAACTGCATGAGGCGTTTCAGAAATTGAGTTATGAACTCGCGGTTATTTCTACTAACCAGCCGGCCTCTTTTTGAAATCGATACAAGCGTAAATCCGAGCTCCTTGAGCGAGGCTCGCAAGTCTTGTTCATCACGCGCAACCTGCAATCTTTTGATAATTTGCCCATGACGATCTACGGCTTTGTATGCGTATACATTCATTTGGCGCGACACACTTGTTGGGTCCCCTCCGCCATTCCATACTAATCCAAGTTCTCCGAGCGCGACACTATCCAATTTGTAACCTGAATGAAGATCGGCCTCCCGCCTTGGGTCTTTCTTTTTTTGCATCCGCTAACGGAATCGTGTAACAATTTTAATGCTTGCTATTTGAGATATGTGATATGAGACTGCCATTTTTAACGCTTCTTGTATCTGCCATTTTCTGGATCGCGTCAGGCTGTTTTGCCGCCGCAAAATTGCCGGATCTGGATTTTGAAAAAGTCATTTTCGAATATTCCGCGGTAGCGAAGGAAATTTCGAAGCGTCAGATCAGTCAAGATGATGAGATAAAACTCGTCAATATGGCGACGACGCTTATTGAAGGTATAAAGAAGCAAATCAATGCCGATGACGTTTTGATGCAATACATGGACGGGTCTTCGTTTCCAAATATGACGCAACACGTTAACAGTGGGCCAACCGAAAAGCTAATAGTTCGATTCGTCGCGGCAATCCACAACGTCTACAAAATTTTATCTAAAGAACTTTTAACTGCCATCATCAGAAAATCACCGCTAGAGCTAACGCCGCTCCTAAGGGAGCTTTGCGTATTTTCTCAATTCGTCACAGCAAATCCTCGAGACTATGGACACGGAGTATTTTCGGAAAGAAGGGGGAGAACGATAATTGTATTTGCTACGGACAACGCGCTTTCCAGGATAATGAAACCGATAATACTGAAGCGGCTGTTTGTTAGCGATCCGGATCTTTACAAGATGTCCAGAATAACGACCGCTCTCTGCAAGGCAAACGAATCTCAGAAACCACTGGACGTCATTAACTTGACAATGAAAGAAATGAAGAGAAATACGGCAGACGATACAAGGATCCCAATTGCAGCTGTTAGTTTATGGAGAGGTAAACAATGAAAAAATTCCTATTCAGTATGCTGATCATTTCAAATACCGAAGCGCTATGCGCGGATTTTAACTCCACACGCGCGGCATACCGCGAATCTGCGGAAAGGTTACGTAGGGAAATAGATCAAACGAAGCGACAACAGTTGCTTGCCGATACGCTACGATACGCGCGGATTTTATTGGGAATTGTGGACGGATTGAATTTCTCGGCTCTTCCAATCGTAAAGCCGTTCTGTGAACTGTTGCAGTCCGAGGCTAAGAAAATTGGAGAGCCAGGAAATGTGACAGATACAAAAATTGCGCTTAGAATGAAGCGCGATATTATCCGCCTCAACGAAAGCGCAAAATTTCTGACGGCCTGCGCAAGCTTGCTAGACGCTCTGTATAACGACGGAGAGCTTATTTCTATCATAGTTAACAGAATACCGGAGGATGTTCCACACATAGCAATGGAAATAACGACAATGCTGTACGTCATAGAGATGATCACAAAGGAGCCAACTAATATCGAGCGCCCAGTTAACCGGCTCTTAGAGTTTGCAACATCCGCCGAGGACGGAACGCGCTTGCTATCGCGTCTCATGACATGCCTCATGGCGTCAGAAAGTCGCATGGTTATCAAGGAGAAATTGTTATCTTCCGACTTTCCCGCGGCGCATGAACGCAAATATCTCTCGATGAGATAGATTTTTAGTAAAATTTTAAAATAAACACATATAATCATCTTGCAAATGCGATACAATGTCATCGGAAGTTAGGCGGAGTCGCGCGCCATGCATAAATGGATCGCAGCGACCAATTTCTTAAGGAAGAGCAACAATGATAAAGAAAATTTTGTACATGGCCCTGGCATCAATGGCGGTGTGTTATGTGGGAAATGTAGATGCGATGAGGCAAGCGCCTGCGGCGCAACGAGGATATAGAGGTCCGGATGAGTATCATGCGCGGGGCAATCGAGTTCGACTTGTGGTTAATGGTCGGCAAGAAGGGGATGTGAGCATTTCGGACATTAGCTCGCCGTATCTGGAAAAGTTACGTAAAAATGTGATGAAACAGCCCATTAAGCAAAGCGGAATTTCACGTACGGCATCTGATTTAATAGCTCGCTTTTGCGTTGAGCAAGACAGATCGCAAGCCAACATGCGTTACAACGGTAGGGTTGTGACTTGTCAAGTTAGCGAACCACTACCATGCCAGCCTAATGGATACCCGCTTCATGCGTTTCTCTTAGACGTTCCGGGATGCTACGAAGTCGCAGGGGGATGGATGGAAATTGATGGAGGGCGCATAGCGCCGGCGCAAACCGATAAACCGTACCTGCATGCGCAACATCGCTGCGTTATAGTTAGAACGGATAAATATCGAGTATCGTCATATGAATTGCGGCACAACCAGATCCTTGAAGAAATTAACTTGAAGGAAATTAAATATATAGATGCGCGCGTGGTGACATTGCGCATAGCCCATGACGGACAAATAAAAATGAAACGAGTTGATCGCTACCAGCACCCGCGGATATTTATAGGATCTCCAGAAGACAGGCGAACCATTGATGATGTAAATGTAACGGCGCTCATTCCCTCATTGGATAAATTAAATCGCGCTAGGCTGAGTGACCTATCGGATATTCGGATGGAACATCTTAGGGCCAAGTACGGTTAGAATTTAAACATTTGGTCGTTAATCCCGGCCCCATTTGGACCCGTGACA
>JAIRYU010000049.1 GCA_031267545.1 Holosporales bacterium
GGTAACGTGGTTGTAGGCGGAGCTGGCAAAACGCCAACGACTATCGCGATCTGCGATCTGTTAAGAGAGAAACTACACACCCCGCATGTTGTGGCGTCAGGGTATGGCGGATACATCAAAAACGTAGTCAGGGTAGATAGCGCAATGCACGCTTATTTGCAGGTAGGCGACGAGGCCCTGTTGCTAGCGAATGCCGCGCCTACGTGGATTGGCAAGAACAAAGTGTACGCTTGCAGGGCGGCCATTTCGGCAGGGGCTAGCGTAATTATTATGGACGACGGGCTGCAAAATAACGCGGTTGCGAAAACTTTGAAGATCCTTGTCATCGACTCAATGCAAGGGTTTGGAAACGGCAAGTTAATCCCGGCCGGCCCGCTCAGAGAAACTGTGGAAGCGGGGAGTAGAAACGCCGATGTCGCGTTAATAATAGGCGAGAAGAATGAAGTCATTGAGAACCGCATACGATCGGTTAATGGCAATAAGGAGATCTACCATGCGCGAACCGAGGCAACCGAGTTAGCCTCTGAGGATGAAAAAAATGTAATCGGATTTTGTGGCCTTGGATATCCGGAGAAATTTAAGGCAACGTTGGAACAGTCCGGGTATAGAGTTATGGATTTTATCGCCTTTCGAGATCACCACGCATACACTATCACAGAAATACAAAGGTTAATAGCAACCGCCAAGAGGGCTGGGGGCAGGTTGGTTACCACTTGGAAAGATTACGTTAAAATCCCCAGTGTGTTCAAAAACGATATCAAAGCGATAAACGTTAAGCTTATAATCGAAGAGGATGAGTTTGGTCAGGTCATTATGAAAGCGTTAGGATCGTCCCGATTGATCTAATTCTTCAAAATCGCTATCGTATCGCTTGTTTCTACATAACTATTGCATGTACCCGCTAGTATAGTATAGCCCGGAAGTTTAGTTTTAGCGGTTAGCTGTGAAAATTGCCGGAAACCAGAAATTCGATTCCCGCATTCCACCCGTCGACGCTAATTGTATGTCCGATATTGTGACACGTCTTGAGCGTCACCGAAACTCCGGAGCTAGTGAGCAACCGTACTGCCGCAGTAGCGTTTTGATATGGGATTACCATATCGTCGTCTGAGTGCGCTATAAGGACCTCCGTATTCGTATCGTACTTTCCCGACGCGTTCGTAACAAACATCCCTGAGTACGCGATTATCTTTGATATTCCGGAATAATACCCCATCTCCAATGCAACCATTGCTCCCTGAGAGAACCCGGATACTGAAACGTCATTACAGTCGTACTCCTGCGATATATTCAAAATGAATTGATGAACATGCGCCGCCACATCATCCAATCCATCCCTAAGTTCTTCGTATGTCATTTTGTTGAGCGTAAACCACCGCCTCCCGCCTTGTCCGTCACATTCGTACGGAGCGTCTGGAAACACAAATACCGTATTCTCCAGCGCCTTCGATAAATATAGCTTTCCTACCTCCGCGAAGTCTCCGCCGGTAGAGCCATATCCATGCAGGATGACCGCTATTCTCTCAGGTTTGTCAAATTCCTCAGACCTAACGATTTCATAATTCTGTATCAATTTTCTTGCCCCTCGATCAGATGAGTCAGTTTAATCAACGATACCTGATTTTTCTGCCGTTTTAAAACCTCGAATTTATAGTCCCCCAAAATGAATGCTTGGCCGACTTCCGGGATAATCCCAACTTCGTTGATCATATACCCCGCTATCGTAGCCGCAGTCTCGCTATGAAATTTTGTGTTAATTTCCCTGTTTATGTCGCGGACGTTAATCGCGCCGTCAACAATGTACGTACCGTCATCCTGCGACCTAATTCCATTTGCTCCGCCAACGTCGTGCTCGTCTTCGATGTCCCCGACTATTTCTTCGAGCACATCCTCAAGCGTCACAATCCCCATGAAGCTCCCGTACTCGTCTACAACGACGGCCAGATGTTCGTGGTGTCGCTTGAACAATTGCAGCTGGCATAACAGGTCATTGTTCTCAGGTATGAACCAGGGGGCTCTTGCTAATTCGGTTATGTTTACCTCGCTGTTTCCCACGTCTCCTCTCATCGCCTTCAGCAGATCCGTTACATGCAGCACTCCCACTATATTCTCAGGATCTCCGCTCCACAACGGGATTCTTGTATATGGGCACCTCAGGATTTTCTCAATCAATATTTCGATATCGTCATCCGCGCAAAACATCGTTACATTGCTGCGGTGAGTCATTACGCTACTCACCTGTAGGGTTCCGAGTTCCAACACGCTCTGCAACATTGCCCTCTCGTCCTTGGCGTCCTCCGCATCGGTTCCTGTGTGCAGAGCTATAGCGCCCTTTAGCTCCTCTAGAGCGTCTTTATGCTTGTCGCACTCGTCCGCCCCGCGCCTCACAATTCGTATTGCCCACTCGGCAACCCTACCAATTACGCTATTCACGGGTCTCAACGCGGTGTATATGCCTTTAATAACATAAGCCGAAGGGAGAAGAACCATGTCTGGGGCAGTCACCGTAAGCATCTTCGGCAATACTTCTGCTATGAACACTATTAGTATGCTTGTTACAATCGGAGCTAACACTAACGCGCGACTTCCAAGTACGCTATCAAATATCTCGGTTGTAAAAGCCACGGCTAGGGAGTTTAGTACGGTGGAGCATATCAGAATTGAGCTGATGACCAAACTAGCGTCGTCCTGCATCCCAACAATAACAGCTGCTCTTTTGTTCCCATCTGCGGCTAACCCGTACATTTTGGATCTGGAGTATGCCGTCATTGCCGTCTCGCATGCGGAGAAGTAGGCAGAACAAGCCAGCAGACATATTACTGCGAGCGCTCCGAGTATCATGGGCTTTCAGAATCCAGATTCATTCTCGATATTCCCTTCTCTCTATCCGAGCCGGTTACGGCGGTTGCCCCCAGATAACTCACTCTTGTTACCCCCTTACTGCCATCCGCATCGCTTTGCGGTTCAACCGTCCTGCGCCATTGGGCCCTGCGCCCGTCTCCGCTCCGCTTGCCATATATCATCTGAAGCGTAGTTTCCGTAGGATTCCATAGCGCGCTTTTGGGAGTCGCTTTTTCTACCCTCGCTTTCTTCAGCGCATCGTCTTTGTCGGCTATTTCGCCGAGTTTCTTTCCTATTTCTTCAAGCCTAGCGCTAAGCTCAAGCTGATCCTCCTGCATCAGCGCAGCCTCGTCGAACTTGCGCCTAAGCTCGCGATACCTCTCGAAAAGATTTCTCACCCGCTCATTGTCAGCTTCATCATCCACAAGCTGATTCAGGTCTGCGCTAATTTGCGCGACGGCGTCTGTAATGCTTTCTAATTGTCCGCTACTTGTAGGCTGTTCCGCATGCGCTCCAGCGACGAGCGCAACCAGTACAATCGCCTGCGACCATGCTATCCCCCTCATATTTCGCCTCGCGTTCATTACAATTACCACACAACATAATGATAACATATAATTGCCGCGTTCGTCACTAGGCGCGTATAACACCCCCGATCTCCTACGCAAAATCAGTGTTTTAATCGTAAAAGATGACGCCTGTTGTTTTTTGCCTTAATTTAATCCAGCTCCGATGTTGACGGAGTTCGAGAATTTTTAGTAAGCTGACGGCAGCTGGCGTGTTTGTCGTGTCGAGGTAGAAACTTGATGAGTGGAATCATCTGCGCTACG
>JAIRYU010000060.1 GCA_031267545.1 Holosporales bacterium
CTAGCGCCGGAAGTTGCGTTATCAAAAGAACTATCCAGGAATGTGTCAAGCAAATTGGGAGTGGAGGCGTTTATCTGGCATAATTCCATATCAAAGCCCAAGAAACTCGCGATATGGAGAAAGGCGTCTCTTGGGGAACCGATTGTTGTAATCGGAGCCAGATCGGCGATCTTTATTCCGTTTAGCAATCTCGGGGCAATCGTCGTTGACGAAGAACATGACGTATCGTTCAGGCAAGATGAAGGACATATCTATAATGCGAGGGATATGGCCGTCTACATTGGATACCATCTCAACATTCCAGTAATACTTTCGTCGGCTACTCCGTCCATGGAATCATATAGTAACGCTAAAAAAGGGAAGTATGAGTACGTTAGGATCGTATCGAGATACTTCGAAAGCGCGTCTCTTCCGACTGTAACGTTAAATGATCTGAAGAATGAAAAATTATACGGAAGCTTGAGTCGGTACTCAATTGAGCGAATTAATGAATGTTTAAGATCAAGCAAGCAGGCGCTCATATTTGTGAACCGACGCGGATATGCGCCGAAGGTACTATGTAAATCATGCGGATGGAAGGTTGAATGCCGCGCGTGTTCCGCTTGGTTGTGTTATCACCGTAGTGCCAACGAGTTTGTGTGTCACTACTGCGGTTATAGGACGAGCCCAATAAACTGTTGTCAGGAATGCGGCCGAGAAAGCATGGTCGGTATTGGAGCTGGAATCGAAAAAATATACCACGAATGCTCTGAGATATTCCGTGGGGCAAACATACTGGCGTTATCGAGCGATACCATGAACACCCCAAATAAAATTTCCAAAGCGATTGAGACAATCAAGAGCAATAGCGCGGACATAATCATCGGAACCCAGCTTATTTCGAAAGGACATAATTTTAACGACTTGAGGGTTGTAATTGTAACTTGCGCAGACGCGCTACTATACGGAGACGACTTCAGAGCCACCGAACGAGCGTCTCAAATGATTCAGCAGGTCTCTGGCAGAGCGGGACGAACCGATAGCAACGGAGCGGAAGTGGTGATACAGACATACAATCCAGACGATGACCTCATGCAATTTTTAAAGCGCAACGATTTCGAAAAATTATACGAAATGGAGCTTCATAACAGGAAAGCGCTTGGGATGCCTCCATTCGGGAAAATGGCGAGTATCACGATATCATCTCCGTCCGAGAAACTTTTATCTACCTTTTCTACCGCGTTGGCGCATACCGCCCCAAGAAAGCAAGGGGTGAAAATCTTAGGCCCGATACAGCCGCCGATCTACAAGATACGTTCTATGTATAGATTAAGGATCGTAGCGGTATCGGCTAATTCGCTGCATGAATATATCGGAAAGTGGCAAGTCTCCTGGAAAGTTCCGAGTAACATAAAACTAACAATAGATATAGACCCATACAGCTTCATGTAACCAGTGTGATACGTCAGCAGAGCCGGAGCGCTTGTCCGCGATTACGCAAGCGTTGACTTTCCGCTGCATACATTTATAGAGAAAACTCTCCTCCCAGCCAGTTTGTTTTGGCCGTCCGTACCGTCAAACGTGTGGTCGATGTCCGTTATCGTTACGGCTCTACTAATCATGCGCACCCGCTTATACGAGCCGTCGAACATCCCAACTATTATAGCATTGTCTAACTTTATTGTGCGTATCACAGTGGGAACAGCCTCATTAGCGCTGTTCGCGCCGTGATATGATAGATCGGCTATAGTTACAGTAGTTGCAGCCCCCCTATGCAGAAACTGCCATAACTGTGACACATGTTGTCCGCCGTCAAGGATTAGCGTCCACGCGTCATAACTATTCGGGGCCATTCTGTTTGGCCCGTTCATATTTTCCGGTACTGGTCTCGATGCCTCGGTCCAGTAATCCCACAGCAGTATAACGTTATTCCCATCGAATTCGCCTTCCGGCTTGATCTCCACTTTATTAAGAGATTCCACGCCGCTTACCGTCACCAGGCTCCTAGCCGTGTGCGTCGTCTCTCCTCGACCATACGATCCGGCTTCGGTCGGAGCCATATCCGCTGCCCATCGATTGTAATTTCTCCAGTCTTGCGGCCCATATTGTCTATCCATATCGCAGTCCTCGCAGCTCTCATAATTTTGACATACGGCCTACTCTCACAGTCTATGGACAATATGTTAATTTTTGGTTAACCTTTTATGAGGAAGCGTACTTAAACAGACATTTTTACGATTCTCCGTTTTTTGTAGTTGTATTTTAACATCTATCATGTACAATGTTAACAAGAGACGATTGTTCAAAAACGTAAAATGACAACTAAATGCAAAATAATGGCGGCTGGTATTTTTGCAATATTGGTCGGAACGGCGTCCGCGGCAAGGCACGGTACTTCATCCGCGCAATACGGTTGGACTAGCAAGAATCCACAAACAAGAATCAACGAACGGCAGCAAGATCAGCTGGGCGCTTCCGTGCAAGCACGGGCGGAGATCAGCTTCAATACAAAGCAAAGTTACCAGATATGGGCAACCGAAATGAAACGACAGGGAAGCGCGAGCGATACTACGACCTTTGCAGTCGAAAATACAGAACAGTGGTTAAACGGAGATAACAATCCAATCGTAGAAGGCATGCTAACGCCGCGCGAGCTAATGTGGAACCTGTACGGATTGGAGATATTCGGATTGCGCGAAGACAGAGAATGCTCGCCTAGGATAGGCGCCGCGTATAATCGATTTTGCGATGAAGCAGGCCGTGTAATACCGTACTATCAAGAGGATTTTTTGGAAATGGCCACTAGCAGGAACAAACAAAACAGAACGACATTGCGCGACATTACGAAGGGTATCGAGGTAATTGGTAGCGAGGTGACCATGCAGGAACGTAGGTCGATGGAGAACGATAGGCGCATAAAGGACGCGCAAGAGGAACTTGTTCTAGCGATGGAGGGAGTGTTGTCCCCCGAAGAGGCCGAAGCCGACGAACGAGGCCGGAAACAACCGAGGCAATCACTGAAGGTTTCGCAGTTTAGCGAGGCGGACTTTGCGAAACCTGGGTGGAGTTATTGGGTATTTCCAACAACAAGACCGTCTGATCAGCGGCGGGACGCCCCCTATATAACGCCGCAGCTTCAAGCTGTGTTTGAGCTATATGATCGCCTGGCGCGGGATAATGTTACGGGAGATGATAGGGCTCGAAGGTGTAAAGAACAGATTGTGGCCGTTATGCTAATTAATTACGCGTGTGTCTTGCGAAACTACGGTATTGGCGTGATAAACGGACAATACGTAATTATAGACGACAATAGAGTGCGCACGCAACTTAAGAATAAATATTCGCGAATCATACTATCAAGGGTTATGGCATCATTAACGTTGTTCGGGATGGGCGATCAAGCGCAACGACTGTGCGGGCTTGTAACGCATATCGCGCGACAACTCGGAAACGCCGATCAGATAAAATCCATCGAGAGCTATAATTCAGCAGTCAGTGTGCATCCAATTTGGAGTCCGATACACCCCGAATAGGAAGTATGTCACTATATCAAGAAGAGTTTGACCGCGCGTAAGCGTGAGAGCTGCTGACTTTGAACGGCTATGGAAGTAGAGCTAACTCAGCAATAAAATAACAGTAACGAGTCGCGAGAGGCTGTCGCTGGGTCCATCAGCCCAGCCTTAATCAACATTTCATTCTCGACAAGTTTCATGAGTATTTTCGCCTGGCGCTTTGTTCTTAGGTTTGACCATATCATTTTTCTCTGTAAGGCTCTGTGAATTAGCATCGCATCT
>JAIRYU010000066.1 GCA_031267545.1 Holosporales bacterium
GAACTGCCGTTGATAGAAACGGGATGCGTTTTGTTGCATTTGAAGTAGGGAAAGGTAACAGTGGCGCCTTGTTAAAATCATATGTACTGATAGGAATTATTCTTATAAAGATGAACTCCCAAAAACCGTAATAGATGGCGAGCGTATAAGAAAAATACATCATATTATTAGCAAATCAGAAACATATTTAGTTGAGAGTTATAACTAAGCGTTGAGATACTATTACTCAAAGTCTATTAAGATGTTGCGGTTATCCATCCCGCTCTTGCTACATCGCTGGGAATCTACATATCCTTTGTAGGTAATGCCCCCGTCAATCCGCCCGCAATATCTAACGCTTTCATTGACTTTTGTGAGTTTGCGCGCGAGTATGTGATACGCGATGGCGGGTGTAGCTCAGTTGGTTAGAGCGCTAGATTGTGGCTCTAGAGGTCGTCGGTTCGATCCCGATCACTCGCCCCATGCGCAGAATGCAGAAACTAGAATGGCCGATTTAGCTCAGTCGGTAGAGCAACTGATTTGTAATCAGTAGGTCGGGGGTCCGAGTCCCTCAATCGGCGCCACTTTGTTACTGGACTAATTCGCGCCGCTCGCGACGCGGTTCTTCGCATACGTATGATTACGATGAATATCCGGGACTATTCCGCCGCATTCATTATTGCGGTTAGCATCGATTCCATAGAGCCTCCTCCCAGACGCGCAATATCCGGAACAAGAGATTGATCTGTCATTCCCGGTTGCGTATTAATTTCCAGGAAATATGGATTCTTCCCATCGTACCTAATATCTGCCCTAGCGATTCCAACGCAACGACACGCGGCGTACACAATTTCCGTCATAGCATACATTTCCAGTCTCACTGGATTCGGAAGATCGAAATCTGCAATATGCGCAGATCCGCCGGCGTCATACTTGCTGGAGTAGTCATAAAACGAGGATTTGCATGTAATTTCAAGCATGCCGATTACTTTTCCGTTTAATATCATTACGGTAAATTCTCTACCGGGAATGTACCGCTCAATCATAACTTCTTTCCCAAAGTCCCACTTAGAATTTTTAATCCTAGTAAGATCGACCTCGTTGAAAACCGGGCGCACCCCGATGCTGGAGCCATTTGCCAACGGCTTAATTACAAACGGGTACGGCATTTGCGTTCCGCTGGCTGTATTGATATTTGCGATCTCGTCTTCCGTTATATCAATCCAATCTGCGACTCGCGCTCCGGCAACGCGGGCTAATTTTTTACAGATTGACTTATCAAACGCAATGGCGGAACTAAGCGTCCCGCTGCCGCTGTATGGAACGCCGTACATTTCGAGTACCCCCTGAATCACTCCATCCTCTCCGCCGGTTCCGTGTAAGATATTGAACACAAAATCGGGGACGGCGTCATATATGGCGCTTGTAAACCGCCTTAAATCCTTTTTTACATCGATTTCCGTAACGCTGTATCCCATTCCGGATAGACACTTCGCAACATTCTTTCCAGACCTTATAGATACCTCTCGCTCCGTAGACCACCCCCCCATAAGCACAGCAATCCTTTTTACCGAAGACACAATCGCCACACCGTCACACCGCGATAACCCACATTGTATCAATTCGTGCCGTTGATTATCAATTCGTAAAAAACAAGCTTCAAATAGTCCTCTAGGATGCGGCCGCGATACATTCCAGCTCGAACAGAAAAATTAGTTGCGCGAACCGATATGTTGTGGGATAATCGCCAGGTGCTCATACAGCGGGGTAGAGCAGCTTGGTAGCTCGTCAGGCTCATAACCTGAAGGTCGTTGGTTCAAATCCAGCCCCCGCAACCAATTTCATTTTGTCTAAGACCCCCTTTGTCTAAAATTTCCAAGGAATCGTTGCTCGGTCTTCTGGTATTCTTCGCTGAAAAATTCGAATTCGTGAAGGCTGTCGACGTCGCCGTTGCCGTGTGCGGTCGCGAGTTCGTTAGCATTACGGCCAGCGTAAATTTCGTATCCAAATTTTCAGATATCGTAGCAGTGGACGGGCTGAATGAGGGCGTTGCAAAGATTCATACAAATTTGCCCGGGATAGCTGGAATCGATGGAGCTCTCCCAGATTGCTATGTGGAAGAGTTTTTACTGCGCGACAATGAAACTAAAGATACTATCGCTGACTTCTTCAATATCTTTAATAACAAGATACTAGGCCTACGCTACTCGTTCATGAAGCGTCACCATGTTCAATCGCTTTCTTGTCGGAGCGAAGAGTCGGTAATAGGCAAAGTTATATCTAGCCTCTCCGGGTTTGGCTTCGTATGTAACAATGACGAGGGTTCCGTTCCAACGTTATCGCGCCAATTTAAAATAGCGAGCCAGAGTTTGTTTTGGCAAAGAACTAGAACAGCTGATGGAATCAAAACGCTTCTAGCGGATTTCTTCGAAGTTCCAGTTAAGGTTAAACAGTTCGTCGGTAGCTTCGTACAAATAGACGAATCACAACGCTCGGCGATTGGAACGAAAAAACACAGATATAACTCTCTCGGGAAAGATTGTTTTTTAGGTAATAAAGTATGGGATCAAGCGGGCGGAATAGACATAGAAGTTGGCCCGCTAGATTTCTCGACATACATAAAATTTCTTCCAAAGCAATCGGCAGGGGATCGGCGATTCTCTCCTCTCCAAAAAATGAAGGAGATAGTGAGGATGTACGTTCCATACGGGATTGATACGCGGTTGTGTTTTTACCTCAGAGATGATCGTAATTACGAATTACCGCTGACCGGCGCTAGGAGATTGAATAGG
>JAIRYU010000069.1 GCA_031267545.1 Holosporales bacterium
CTTATCCGGCACCGGGAAAAATGAAATGACGTCCGTCGAGATACGCGACTCCGCAATAGCAAAGGTTAACGTGGGAGATGAGCTGTACACCTCCGGTGAAGGCGGCGTATTTAGTTCTAGTATCCCGGTGGCGAAGGTATCGTCTATAGACGCGAGGTCCGGGAAGCTGCTAGCCGTCCCTGTTTCCAGTATGGATAATTTAGGCTATGCCTGGACGCTACTTCCCGTAGTAACGTCTCCGGAGTAATCCGTTAACCGCCGCGGTTTACGGAAGTAATTCTACTCCACAATCTCTTCGTTCTCCATCCGTTTATACTCGCGCCATTTGACAAGCGGGGGGATTTTTGCTAAAAGTGGCGGCGCTTTGACGTGTTTTAGTGGTGAAGTATATGTGGCAATCAGGTGGGTTGAGTATAGTATGGCAGGGGCGTTAGGATTGGTTCCGTCCACATGGTTTCCCGGTGGTATTCAGTCGCTTGTATCGTCCTGGTTTCGGATACGCGCAATAGCATTGCGCATATTCTCTAGGTTAACTCGCGATTTCCTAATTGTAAAATAGCTATATGCTTTGTATTCGCGCTAGCTATGCTTCCGAAGGATCTTCGCAGCTTACAAGCTCAGCTTTGTTGTGTTTGTCGACAACATATACATGCGTGGCAAACGAATTAATGAAGGACCTGTTGTGGCTGACTGTCAGAACTGTCCCCTCATACGATGAAAGCGCTTCAGATAAGGCTTCGGCGCTTGACATGTCGAGATGGTTAGTTGGCTCGTCCAATACTAAAAAGTTGCTCTTACGCGCCAAGAGCGCCGCCATTGCCACCTTGCTCTTTTCTCCGCCAGACATTACTCCCACAAGCTTCTTGGCATTATCTCTGGTGATTAGCAGACATCCCAGTATCGTCATGCCTTGTTGATGCGTTACTCCTGGAGCTAGTCTCATTACGTTGTCGAGGGCATTCATTTTAGGGTCCAAAATGTTGAGCTGCTCTTGTTCGTAATATCCAATACTCACGTTTGCGCCGACCGTAAATTCACCGCCCACAAATGGAATCTCGCCTACTATGCTTTTAAGTAGCGTCGATTTTCCGATACCGTTGGCGCCAATCACAGCTATTTTATTTCCCCTAATAATTCTCAAATCTAGATGTTGTAACAGGGAGCTATCCGCAGAGTATCCAATTGAGCAATCGTTTAGTTCAGCTACAATTTTCCCGCTCTGTATTGCCACTTCCATCTTAAATTTAACCTTCTTGCTATCTTCGTCGACTACCAATCTATCTTCCAACTGTTTCAATTTCTCGATTACCCTGATTTTACTTTGCGCTTGCTTTGCCTTACTGGACTTCGCCCTGAATTTGTCAACAAACGCCTGTAGTTGATTTTGTTTTTTTTTGAGAGATTCTTTTTCCTTAAGGATAGATCTTGTGGCCTCCTCCTTCTGTTCAAGGAATGATTCAAAATCACCGTTATATACATTTAAATTAGCATTCGATAAATGCATTACCATATCTGCAAGGTTATTAATAAAATCCCTATCGTGCGATACAAACAAAAGAGTTCCTTTGAAAGACTTCAGATACTGTTCAAGCCAGGTAATGCTCGGCAAATCTAGGTGGTTTGTGGGTTCGTCTAAAATTATAAAATTTGGATTGTTGACCAACATCTTGGCGAGTTCAAGCCGCATTCTCCACCCGCCGGATAAATTCCGCGGGTTGTCGTTGAACTGCGAGTTTTCAAACCCGAGCCCGGCGAGAATTCCCTTTGCGTCAGCTTCCAATGAGTACAGCCCCTTGTCGCTGCACTCCTTCTCCACCTTCTCATACGTATCGTAATCGTCGGATATGTTGAGGAGAGATTCGTGTAACTTTTCCTGCAATTCGCACAGCTCCACGTTTCCAGAAACACATTCTTCAAGTATGGTATCTTCTGGCGTTTCACATGGGATCTGTGGAAGATACCCCACCACGCAATCCCTTGGAACAACGACTTCCCCGTCGTCGAATTCCTCGAAGCTGCATATCATATCAAGGAACGTAGTCTTGCCGGCGCCGTTAGCCCCGATGATCGCTATCTTCTTATCCTTCGGAAATTGGAAGGAGAAGTTGTCAATGATCAGCCGGCTGCCAAATTTCTTAGTGAGATTTCGAATAATAATCATATGCCGTCAAATAGTGGAAACTGTTATCTTGCTACCGAAGTACGCAGAGCTATCGTACCAAAAATGGCACACAAAAGCGAGGGAGGATTCGGCGCTACTTAACGCCGAGGTTCCTCAACTTTATTACTGATACTTTTACGATGGTTTGTTCGTAAGAGTTCTATTCTGCGGGTCTAAGCGAATCTAAAAAGATTGGCTAATGACCTCTACGTCTCTCGTTCACAAGCTCTTCGATCATCCTCGTTGAGACGTCTATGGCCCTATCCTGATTGGCTCTATCGTTGCCGGATTCCCTCAGTTTTTCCGAAAGCTTATTAATTACTAACTCAACAATTTTGTTGTGGAGTTCCGCCATTACTCCAGCCCGGATTTTTTCTATCGACGAGTGGTATTCCTTCTGCTTTGCCGCGATAATCGCAGCGACTTTGGCGGTTGATTTTTCAGTTATTTTTCTCGCCTCCTCTTCCGCTATGGCGATCGATTTTTCCATCTCGCCTGTCGCTTCCTCCAAGCTAGCTCCCAAGTTTTTGATCTGTAATTCCGCTTCTTTTCTGCGAGTCTCAAGCGAGCTGATCTTTGTCCTTATGCTATCTATCTCGCAGTTCAAAGACGACGCGACTTTGCGATACGCGAGTTTCCATAGGATTGCCAACATTCCAATGAAGCTTAATATCAGGTAGGTATGGACGTCCTGTAAAATCGTTATAACTACTGCACCCAACTTAAGATACTCCCCAAAACAACCTATCGCATATGGCTTGTGCAGCGCCGTCTATCTGCGTCTTAAGCGTTGATTCGAGATCCATGAGTTCGTTATTTAATTTTCTGCGCGTTTCATGCGCGACCAGATCGTTCTCTTTTTTCGTATCGTTCACACACTCCTTGAGAGTTGCCTCTGCTCGCACTACTGCCTCCCTCATGATTTCGGCTGCGCTCCTAAGCCCCTCATCTTTGAGTCGCTCGATTTCCTTTTCAAGCTCGGCCATCTCTCTTTCCGCGGCTTCTACAAGCGCTTTTTCGCCCGCTATAAACGTATTACGTTTCGCGACGACATCGTTTATTCGCGGGATGACTCTGCGCTTTAGAACAACCACAAGCGCCGTTACGCATACTGCTGCCCAGAACAGTTGCGATACATAGAATGTCGGATCGAGCTGCGGCAACATATCGCGTTACAACTATCTTATGCGGTAAAAAGAATTATCATGGCGACGACGAATGCAAGGAGCGCTATCGATTCGACAAGGGCAAAGCACAGCATACTTGACGATACCAAGTCGTTCTTCGCGCCGGGATTTCTCCCAATTGATTCTATGAGCGACGAAAACAACTTGCCAAGACCGATTCCAACGCCAAACAGCGGAAGCACCGCTATTCCGGCTCCTACTAACTTCGCGGCTTCTACATCCATTTGATAACTCCCTTCATTTTACTGGCTCGATGAGACCTCGAGCGACTCCGCCAGATACATACACGACAATATCACAAATACGTACGCTTGTAATCCACAAACAGCCAATTTGAATATATTCAACAGGACGTCAAACGCGATTGGTACGATAGCAAGCGGAGCAAGCATAGCAATACCAGCGGTCGATACTGCAAATCCGGCGATTACCTTGATCATGATGTGTCCGGCTACCATGTTCGCAAACAGCCTGACTCCGAGGCTAATGGGCCTAAATAAAAATGACATTAGCTCGATTAC
>JAIRYU010000072.1 GCA_031267545.1 Holosporales bacterium
AGGAGCTCCGTGAAAAGACAGGAACAGAGGTCTATATCTCTACGTCAAAACAACAAATGCGTAGCTCGACGACAAATTCAACGGGGCGAGCGAGAGCGTAAAGAAGTTACTTAACCAATTGAATTCGGAAAGAACTTCCCAGTGCGGATTTGCGCGAGACCGTCCAGAAAGAAATATAGTCAGCCGTCTATATCTATTCCCGTTAAAATTCCATATGCAGATATTATGGCAGACTGTTTGTCGGGCGAGGTTCGATTGGCCATGCGGGCAAACGTATGCAACTTCAGCGTAACCTCGGCGATATCGATATCGCATGTTTTAATGCATGTAAACGCGCAGAGCGCCGATAATATATCGATAAGATCAGTCAAATATTCCGCGTTCCGCTTTGCAAATTCGATTATATCCCTCCCCCCGGATTTAAGAAAACTTACGGCGGATTCTACGAGGTCGTTATCCGCGCGCGGTAACGCGCTCTTCACATACTCTTTAGGGTCTGAAAAACTCGACAAGGAGCGCGGCGATCTTTCGGCGATCTTTAAGCATCTAGACCTAATCGTCGGAATGATCGCAAATAGTTTCGTTGTCGTTAGGATAATCATGGAATCGCTTCGCGGCTCTTCAATAATCTTGAGTAACGCATTCGCCGCGTGTCTCGACATATTCTCAGCGCCCTCTATTAGCGCAGCCATCCTTCCCGGAACACATCGTGTCTGTAACATGAACTCAATAACGCTTCTGGCGTCGTCTACGGAGATTTCGGCTTTCCCATCCGCTTTTTTTATACCGAGAAAATTTGGGTAGGTGTTGGCAAGGACATGCCTCTCTACCTCCGTTATCGACAGTTTCGATTCGTCGGAATGTACGTACTGTACTATCAGGTCATATGCGGAGTTCCTGACAGCGTTCCTATCCGCGCCATGTATGATAATTCCTGAGTCGCTAAACCTTGTCACTATCCCAGATCCTCTATGCTCCAATGTAGTTCCAGCGCCTTTCCGGCGTCTATGGGAACTGCAATCTCGACGGTAGGATACGCTGTTTTCGATTCGTATGTAATCATACATATTGCGTCATGAGCGCACGTAAACATGTATTCTGACTGGCCAACGCTAAGCAGAATGTTTTTCCTATTAATTTCCCTTATGTTTACTCCCATTCCAAGCGCAAACCTGAAGTATGCGTCCATCTCCACGGAAGATAACGCGAAGTCGATGCAACTTAACCGCTGGCCGCTCAAAACAAGTTCAATCTCTCTTCGCATTGCAAAATTAAAAAATCTGTTTGGAAACTGCGTTTCTCCCTCAAAAATTAGGCAATCGCGCTTCGTCGTCCTCTTAGTAAAACTTCTCGCGCTGTCATCAATTTTTGTGCGCAGACCTCCGCGCAATATCGACACGTCAGCTCTATTCAGTATTCTGTTATCGCCGAAGCTTGCCTCAAAATCGAATACGTTGATTCCAGGTTCTGACGGATGATTGAAGGGCGACCTAGACATTCTCGGCTTCGTGTTGATGACAACTGTTGATCTTTTGGTTTCCAGCTTATCGAAGCCAACAGGCGCTCCTGTGTGGTTTCCAATTTCAACGACAGATAGCGCCGTGTCAACCATATGGCGATCTGGAATGAATGTCTTTCTTCGGAGTACGGTATTCCCATGATGGTGAGATATGCCTCCGTCGCACATTCTAAAAAATCTTACGATGTACGCCATCCTGGATATGGTATCCATAAAGTCGCCGCCAAGGATATCTGCGACGGAGTCCTTAACCGCAAACCTGATTTCTAGAAGGCTTCTAAAAACATGAAAATGGTCAACTGGAGATCCGCCGGTAAACATTCCCATGTTGTCAATACATCCCTCGACCACTTCTCGTATTTCACGAATCGTCTGCGCAATTTTTCTGTGTTGATCTGTCTTCATGGAGGAATAACAGTAGAGCAGCGCCTTCAGCGCAATGATCCTTGTGTACGGATCTATCTCCGCTTTATAACATTTCTGGAGGTGGGAGAACTGCTCGGCCAACGACGATAGCACCATTTTTTGAAAATTATCATTTGCTCCAGATGCAAAGAAAGGGTATAGCATGGTGTAATTCACTATTCGCTCACCCACGACGTCGCTATTCCACGACTCATGCCCCAGCCAAAACTTTCTAGTTTTTCTGTAGCTGTTTATAAATCGTAGAATCATGTCTCTTACGTATTTGCGACTTCCGTTACCTCCTACGGCCTGTAGATCTCTTATCCACTGGAAACTAGTTGTGTAGCCCGCATTTTTATGGTTGGTATCTACGATTGCATCAATCATATTGAGCGGTTCGGTATCCCCCTCCATAGTAAAACTATAATCTAATATGGCTCTGCCAATCTTCGGATTCCCAGCCCACGGATCCGTTACGAATTTATCGACGTCAAAGATACCGTAAGACTTATTTAGCGAAAACCTGTAAAGCGCGCTATCCAGAAGGAGAGACGCCCTACAACGATGCCAAGCGTTTATTGCCCAGTTGAAATTCCACAACATAATGTCTTTATTTTCTCTTTCAAACCAACAACTTTGTTCTCGTCGGTACGTTCAAACAGATAGTTGCCAGCAATCAGTGTATCATCTTCTCTGATCCTTACAAGGTTGACAGTGTCAGAGTTAACTCCGCCGTCAATTGAAATCGACATGTTGCCTTCGCAAATTGCTATTAGGCTGTCAATTTTGTCGGGAATTTCAGGGAGCATTGTCTGCCCTCCAAACCCCGGATGTACCCCCATAACGAGTACCGTATCAATAATGCTGGCATAATTTTCGATATCTGAAACTTTAGTCATTGGATTAATCGCCAACCCAACCCCGAGTCCCGCATTTTTTATGTTGTTGAGCGCGTCCGATAGATTATCGCTTATTTCACGGTGTACTATCACGCTCTCAACATTCTCGCATGCGACGGCGCTTACAAATGGCGATGGCTCGTCAACCATCATGTGAACAGAAACCGGCAAATCGGTTGACGAGCAAATCCGTTTCACAAAGTCAATTCCGAATGCAATATTTCGGACGAAGCGCCCGTCCATTATGTCCACGTGAAGCCCGTCGATTCCCGCTTCTGCTAGCGCTGAGATTTCGTTTCTGATATTTAACAGATCGCACGATAACAGCGATGCGTATATTTTCACGATTTGCTACGTGTAATAGAAAATATTCCAGCGGGAATTGCTTTCTTATCTCCAATCCTCACAGTTTCTTCGTCCAGTAAAACTTCAATACGTTTCGTTCCTTCGCCGGTACTCCAACCATGAATATCTTTCACATTGCCAGTACGTTCATACTTTGTGAAAATAAGAACGCAATCGCTCCTATTTAACTTGATAGAAACCGTGGATTTTGAATTTTCAACGATACTTGCAGTATCGGTAGACAGGACCTCTTTGCCGGTTAGGAATTTGCACGCCGGAATTGAAGAGGTTGATCCGCTATATTCTTTCCCGTTCAAATGATCTACGATTGTGACAGAATCTCCTGCCGCTAAGATTTCCTGATTAATTTCGCGATATTCCACCTTAATCTTTAAAACGCCGTCATTGGAAAGCCAAATTTTCCCGCGAGACGCTACGCCCCCAGCATCCTGCTGAAACTCGGCGAACAAGTATTTTAAGCCCCTGAGGTAGGCCGTAATCTGCGATATGATCCGAGCTTCGTAGTCATGCTTATCGCGCGTGGCAGAAGACGTATCTGCCGTCTCATCGCCGGCCGCGGCAAATCCAGGCATGAACCCAAGAATTGCCACTATGTAGCCAAGGCGAACGCGCGCCGCTATCAAAGCCACTATCTTGAATAAAACTCGATCACCAAGTTAGGCTCCATGGTTACGGGATACGGCACATCCGCGAGCTGCGGAATCCTTATAAACTTCCCCTTCAAGTTTTTGGAATCAACATCGCAGTAATCCGGAACCTCTCTTTCGGCGGCGCTAACTGCGTTCAACGTATTCTCATTGACCCTCATCTTGCCGATTACGGATACCTCGTCATTGTCCTTTACCCTGTACGACGAGATGTTCACGCGCTTTCCATTGACTGCTACGTGCCCGTGATTTATGAGCTGCCTTGCGGCAAAAAATGTAATCGCAAACTTCATGCGATATATAACCGCGTCTAGCCTACGCTCCAAAAGCCCAACAAGATTCTCGGAGGTATCGCCGCGTCCCCTCACGGCCTCTTGATAAATTTTTCTAAATTGCCGTTCGCCTATGTTCCCGTAATATCCCTTAAGTTTCTGCTTAGCGTGTAACTGTATACAATAGTCGGACGGCTTGGATTTGTTTTTGCCGTGCTGACCGGGGGCATAATTCCTTACATTAAACGGGCTCTTTGCCCTACCCCACAAATTTACCCCCAGCCGCCTGTCGATCTTGTATTTGGCGTGTAATCTCTTGCTCATACCGCGGAAACGATACCTCTAAAAAACACAACATAGTTGTAAGCGCTACGCAGCGATTAAATCACGAGTCGCGGAGAAAGTCAACGCTTAAACCACTAATGTGGGAATCTACGTATCTTTTGTAGGAAATGCCTTTATTCTTCTTAAGGCTTCCTGTAATTTCATTCTATTTCCTTTAAAGAGGGCCGATACTTTGCGTTATACTACCTCCTATGCAGAATTAAAAGCCCCTGATTCAGAGTTAGCTATCAATTCTAAAAAAGATACGCAGCCGCATTGTTG
>JAIRYU010000047.1 GCA_031267545.1 Holosporales bacterium
TTAGCGGAAAGATTAATGAGTTAATTTTTGAGGACGCCAATTTGAGAATGCTTAGGAACTACGCAACCGATCATGAAGCATTCAAATCCATACGAGACAACTGCATCGATAAAATTCGATATGGGATAATAGACGAAGATCGCGCCGCCAGCGTACTTCGGTCAGAATTGTAGCCGCATTAATTCAATTTAATCGGTTTCTCAAAAAACTTCCCTCGTAAAAGGCCGCGCAGAAAGATTTGACTGCGTCCGAATGAATAGATTCCCCCAAATTATACGCGCGATTTTTGGAAAACTTACGCGACAGGTCTAGTTTTAAACAAATCCACACACTGAAAGCGATGTGGCGAAATTGCCTTAATCCTTCCTTAAATATATTTAAATCTTTATTTCCAGAAATCGTCTAAGCTATCTCCGTTTTGCGAACAATCCCGTATCCCGAGGATTGCATTCGCAAAGCCGGAGTCATACAATAGCCTGTCGCTTCCGCATCCTACCGTTGTTTTTTAATGTATGATCCAGCCAGATATAGCGATAATAGGAGCTGGAGTTGCCGGACTTTATGCGGCGTACTGTTGCGGAATTGCCGGGCTTAATTGCGCGATCATAGATTCGTTTACTTTCCCGGGAGGACAGTGCTCCGCGTTGTATCCCGAGAAGACGGTATACGGGGTTCCTGGATTCCACAATGTTAGCGCAAGCTACTTCATAGATAAACTTGCGGCTCAATGCCTTGCCTTTGATCATACTGAGCTATTTGGCCATAGGGTCGAATCGGTGGATATATTAGGAGACGGCGTCTTCGACGTACAAGTTCGCAACATACGACAAGGCGACAATCTACGCATTCATGCAAAGACCCTGATAATCGCGGCCGGCATATGCGATATGAAACCGAACATTCCGCGGACTATTGACGGCCTGGCCGAGATAGATTCATCATCCGACTTTATACAGAGTTGCCGCATAACGGCGGATGTATATAAAGGTAAGGATATAGTAATAGCCGGAGGTGGAAATTCGGCAGCGGACTTTGCAATCGATATAATCCCGATTGCAAAATCAGTAACTTTAGTTCACCGGCGCAATGAGCTAACGTGCGACAGTTCTAAACTGAAACAGCTCGCTGCCGCTAACGAAGCTGGAAAATTGCGGCTAGTCTTGCAGTCAAGCATCGCGAAGTTGGTTGAGACTGAACATACGAGATCCGTATTTGTGAAAAACGCCGCTTGCAACGAAATATGCCTCAACGCGGATCATATAGTTTTTTGCTATGGATTCGTCGTGCAGTGTAGCTCATTATCGTGGATTAGCAACTTAAATATCGATATTAGAAACGGGTTGATTTCTACCGATGTAAACACAATGGAATCATCGGTAAGAAATTGCTATGCCATCGGCGATATTGTAATGTATGCTGGCAAGAATAAAAACATCGTCTCGTGCTGTTTCGAAGCCGATAGAGCCGTTAGAATGATAAAGAGTAAGGTTTGATGCAACAGTATATAAAGGTAAGAGGCGCGCGAGAGCATAATCTAAAGGATATCAGCATCGATATACCAAAGGGGAAACTTGTCGTAATAACGGGCCTCAGCGGATCCGGAAAGTCTACCCTCGCATCCGATACGCTGTATGCCGAGGGGCAAAGGCGATATGTGGAAAGTCTATCCGTATATGCCAGGCAATTTTTAAATCTGATGCCCAAACCGGACGTCGACAAAATAGACGGGCTCAGCCCTTCCATTTTAATTGACCAGAAATCAGTGTCCAAAAATCCTAGATCTACTGTCGGAACTATAACAGAAATATACGACTACCTAAGATTGCTGTTTGCTAGCGTTGGCATTCCGCACTCTCCGGCGACAGGATTGCCGATAACTACGCAAAGCGTTTCGCAGATAGTCGACGCAATTGCTAGTTATCCAGTCGGAAAGAAGCTGTATGTTCTGTCGAGAATAGCTTATCTAAAAAAAGGCGAATTTAAAAACGAGTTTGCATTACTCAAGAAGTACGGATTTGAGAGGGTAATGGTAGACGGAGATATCCATCTCATCGATGATGTTCCACAACTTCAAAAAACTGTAAAGCATACGATCTACGTAGTAATGGATAGAATCTCGATACCGGATGGGCAAGAGGAACTAGACGAACTGAAACATAGGCTCGCAGGTTCCGTTGAGACTGCGACCAAAAAATCGGATGGAATCATTATTGCGAAAGAGTTCGACTCTGGAGAGGAGAGAATCTTTTCGTCGAAGTTTGCGTGTCCAGTCTCCGGATTTTCAATGGGCAAAATCGAACCGAAGCTGTTTTCATTCAATAGCCCGAGCGGGGCCTGCAAAACCTGTAGAGGCCTAGGGTTCATACACGGATGCGGGTATCAGGGCTTAGAATCCGGTACGAACGACGACGATATCCCAGACTCGCTAATCCCAGATCGAGAACTGTGCGAAGTCTGTAATGGAACGCGGCTCTCGCCGGAGGCTCTCTGTGTAAAAGTAGACGGATCGAACATAGCCGAGGTATCCAGCCTATCAATCGCAGACGCAAGAGAATGGATTGAAAAATTAAGGACAAATGTCAGCGACAAAGATCTTGCTATCGCGGATAAAATAATGACAGAGATAAGGGATAGACTACAATTTTTAATAAATGTAGGATTGGAATACCTGACCTTGGCGAGGGCATCCGAAACACTGTCTGGAGGGGAAAGCCAAAGAATACGCCTTGCTTCACAGATAGGATCCGGACTAACCGGCGTAATGTATGTGCTCGACGAGCCGTCAATCGGACTGCACCAAAGAGACAACTATAGGGTCATCAATACAATGAAGCAGCTGCGCGACTACGGTAATTCAGTCATAGTTGTGGAGCATGACGAAGATACGATGTACGCGGCAGATTGGATTATAGATATTGGCCCGATGGCCGGAATACACGGAGGCGAGGTATGCGCAGCCGGCACAATTGAAGAGATCAAAAATAATCCGAAGAGTCTCACTGGGCAGTACCTCTCCGGTCAAAAATCCATAGAAGTTCCAAAACGCAGAAGAAGAGCCAATCCGCTTCGCGTAATTAAACTTATCGATGCGAGCTTGCATAATCTTAAGCATGTGGACGTCGAATTTCCGCTTGGGATGCTCATATGCGTCACGGGCGTTTCCGGTTCCGGAAAGTCTTCTCTCGTCACAAACACACTGTTCAAGGCGGTACATAGCTGGCTGCGTAGAGGAGTCGCAGATATCAATGGGCTTGGGAAAATTGTAAACGTCGAATTGGTCGATAAGATTATAAACATAAGCCAGTCTCCAATAGGAAGAACCCCTCGATCTACTCCCGCTACATATGTCGGATGTTTCTCAGATATCAGAAACCTATACGCTAGCCTTCCAGAATCAAAGGCGAGAGGATACACAAACAGCAGGTTTTCGTTCAACGTTAAAGGAGGAAGATGCGAAGCCTGCAAAGGAGACGGCTCCATCAAAGTTTCCATGCACTTCCTACCCGATGTGTACGTCACGTGCGATCAATGTAACGGGCAAAGATTCAATCGAGAAACGCGCGAAATTAAGTTCATGGGAAAGAGCATTGTTGACGTCATGGAGATGACGATAGAAGAGTGCGCAAAACTCTTTAAAAATTATCCCGTGATACATCAGAAGTTGGACTGTCTGTGTAAGGTGGGCCTTGGTTATTTGACGCTTGGCCACAAGGCAACGATCCTATCCGGAGGCGAAGCGCAACGCGTTAAGCTCGCAAAGGAACTGTCGAGGCAATCGAGCGGTCACACGTTGTATATCCTTGATGAACCGACAACGGGTCTCCATATAGACGACATCAAAAAACTTCTCAACATATTGCATATGCTGGTTGAGGCCGGCAATTCGGTTGTTGTAATTGAACACAATCTCGATGTTATTAAGACTGCCGACTGGGTTATTGACGTTGGAAGAGAGGGCGGTTCAAACGGAGGTAACATCGTTGCAACTGGAACTCCAGAAGAAATATCCGAGCGCGAAGCAAGCTACACAGGCCAGTATCTCCGTAAGTATGTTGCGACTACGCGCTAACGCATACGCAAGATCGTCTACCAATAAAAATAAAGCGCTCCGCTTTTCCTGAGGGGAACGTTGTTGCCAGCGCCGTAATTACGAAGTTTTGAATCTTTAATCAATTCATAATTGAAATACAAAGGTTGCCGGAGTAGTATAATAATGAGGTTAAACAAAAAACTCGTCAGGAAGAATGATGAAATACGTAGTAAAGGGAGCGCTTGCTGTAACAATAGGCGCATTGGTCGCGCGGGAAGCGACCACAATGGAAAATAATAATGGAGGGCGGCAACAGCCAACCGAAGAGGCAAGAGCTCTTGCAGACGATGGAAGGGGACAAACTTCCGGGTACGAATTATGCGCGAGTGTGACCGACGACCGTAGCATGCAACGGTTCTTAGAGCTGACACACACCGGTCAGGATGGGCGTGAAGCGGCAGATATAGTGGCATTAACCATAAGTCGTGAAGGACTCATGCAGAGAATAGGAACCACAGCCGAGACGGCCCAAAAACTTGAGCAGATAATAGCCGAAGCTGACGAAGGCCTGCGGGCAGTGGGCAGACTAAATAGAGGCCCAGAAGTGCGGAATAGGTGGGGCGGAACATACGGAGAGGCCGGAAGAGCGGCAGTAGCAGGTCGCGTAAAGGAAAGGGCGCGCGCAGTCGACGCACAGGATAATTATCCGGGTCCGAGCGAGGAGGACAGGGACAAGTTCAGGAGAGAGCTCGAGGACCCGGAAAACGCATGGACCTTGGCCATAAAGGCGAGCGAAAACATGGCGCTAAGGCTAGTGATGTGCATCAAGGAGGAGTCGATCCCCGCCCTAAGCGAACTGTGCGAACCACTGCATCAGATACTTGACGCATGCGGGGACGATGCGAGGCAGGCGGCTGAAACCGCGATGGCTCAAAACGTAGAGCAGAGGGTCCAAGAGGGGGGCGTAACAATTTTCGACGCCATGGCTGGGGCAATTGCAGACCAGATCGAGAGC
>JAIRYU010000070.1 GCA_031267545.1 Holosporales bacterium
CAAGGGATGGTTATTCACAAGGCATACAAGAATGAGGAGAATGAATGGGTATATCCAGCCGATATAACGCAAGATGATTCAGGGAATCTAATTGATAACTTCGGTAGCAGAGTGTTTGAATGTCCAGCAGAGAAAATGAGTAAGTCCAAAAAGAATACCGTAAGTCCGGAGAGTATCGTCGATTCGCATGGAGTCGACGCGGTGCGTCTTTTCATAGTATCTGATACTCCGCCAGAAAAGGATTTTGAATGGAACACAGATGCGCTAGACGGGGCATTGCGATTCTTGCGGAGGGTATGGAAGACATTTAGCGAGGCTCTGACGCGCAAAGAGCAATCTGGAGCCGTAACGTTGGTTAAGCCTATGCATAGGTGCATTAAACAGGTGTCGGAGAAATATGAGTCAAATTCGTTAAATAAAGCGGTTGCTCTGATAAGGGAGTTTTTCAATGCTCTGGAGAGCAAAATAACAACTGAAGACGGCGCTTCGCTGCTGCGTTCGTTTGAGACGATCATAAAAATCTTGTATCCGATTGCTCCGTTTATTTGTCACGAGATGTGGGAAGCGCTTGGACATACGACTGAAATCAGTGATGAATCGTGGCCGCAGTACGACGAAGGACTAGCGTCTCTCGACACTGTGACAGTCGCTATTCAGGTTAATGGTCGTGTCCGCGATACATTTAATGTAGAGAAAGACGCCGAAGACGATACGCTTACTGAGATGGCGTTTGATACGCTTGGCAACAGGTGCGATAGGAGCGCAGTTCAGAAGGTTGTTGTCGTGAAAAATAGAGTAGTGAATATCGTTTTACGGTAATGAACGCGATTATTTTGCCTCCTATCGTAAGGAGGCTAAGGCGGTAAATTTCTTACTTCCCACAGTTTTGGTAGGTATGTATTATATCAGTCGAGGATAAAGAGTGGTTCTGCTAAAATGGCCACCTCTGAGATTGACTGAAATTGTGGAGGTGATATTGTTTAGAAAGATCGTAGATTTAAAAAAGGACGTTGCCGTTGTTGACATTGGGACCAACACGGTATGCGCAGCCGTTGTAAGGGGGCAGTCTAGCAATTCTGAAGACGAGCTTGGGATAGGATGCAACCTGCGTGTTTTAGGCGTTAGTTACCAGCTTGCCAAGGGAATAAAAAGAAACTCGATCACTGACATGGACGAGTTTGAGGAAACCCTTATCGGTACGATACTTGCTGCGGGAAAGGAAGCGAAGAAGCCGGTAAAATCAGTGTTCGTCGCATTGCCGGCGTGGGTTCTCTCGTCATATGTGGCGACCGCCTCTATTGACATACGAAACTTACCGGTAGATAGCGTTCACGTCAAGTCTCTTGCTAACTTTGACACGTCTAAGTACGTTGATAACTCCTGCGATGTAATACAAATTTTCCCGATATCATACTCGGTGGACGGAATTCACGAGGTCATGGATCCAGTTGGAATGGTCGGCGATAAGCTATCGGCCGAGTTCCACATTATTGCAGCTCAGTCGGCTATCGTAAAAAACATAACCTACTGCCTAAATCAGAACAACATAGATGTTGTGGGATTCGCCCCGTCGACGTACGCGTCTGCTCTGTCAATTGCCCTTGACAACGAGGTTTTGTCTGGCGTCACAATAATAGATATTGGCGGGGCCACTACTTCTATCGCGTGCGTATACGAGGGAATTTTGCTGTACCTCGGGGCAATAAACATTGGCAGCCAAAATATTACTAATGATATTGCGACAGCGCTGCGAACTACCAAATCCAATGCCGAGAGATTGAAGATATTGTACGGGGTTTCAATTGGCCAGTCCATAGAGGAAGAACCGATCCTCGTTTCAAGAGTTGATGAGTACGGCGACGAGAGTATGCAGACAATTTCGAAGAGCTATCTTGATTTGATAATTTCCTCGAGGCTTGAAGAAATTCTGGATCTGGCTCAGAATCACATACTGGAATGTGGAGCCGACAAGGCGTTATATCAACGCATCATTGTAACTGGCGGGGGTAGCAGGTTGTCCGGGCTTAGCGAGTTCATTAAGGCGAAGAGATATTTTAGCGATATGGCGGTGAGACTTGGCAAGCCGATATGCGCTGCCGGATCTCACGATTTTGTGAAAACGGCTTCATTCGCGAGCGCAGCAGGATGCGCGGTATATCGTCTCAGTGAACTTCCCCACAAAATGACAGCATGCGTCGATAAGTCTTTGTGGCAGCGGATTATCACTTGGTTTAGACGTGGCGTATAGCGGGACTGAAGGTGGAGATTCCCGCAAAATTAGATGGTTCCTTTTTTGGGGGGCCTTCTTGAGCGGAGTTGTCCTGCTTGGGACAATGCAGACGTTGTCTCTCATGCTAACAGAAAAGAAAGTCGGAGCGACCGCAATATCTTGCGTCATGCTCGCGGCTATACCATACTCGTGGAAGTTTTTGTTATCGCCATTTGTTAAAAACGTCATCGTACGGCGCGCAGAACGCATGCGTATAATCAAGGGGTTGGCTATAATATCGCAACTGATCGTTCTCGCAGGATTGTTATCAATCGGATTTTGCGCCGAGTTCTGCTCCGTGGCGCCGCTGTATGCGACGGTGGCGCTCACAGTTACAGCGATTTCTGTACACGACATAGTTAGGGCATATGTCAAGCTGAAAGCTTGCGACAAGCAAGATTTAGGAGTTGTAACTTCAATAGAAAACATTGGCTTCAGATTGGGAATGCTGGTAGCTGGCGCAGGCCTTCTGTATATAGCGGACGCAATTGGGTGGCGGTTAGCGTATATCGCAATTAGCGTACCATTGTTGCCGGCTTTGCTATCCACGGTTTCTTTGTCTAGGCTAGAGACGCTGAGGGTTGGAGACGAGGTAAAAAACGAAAAATTTTCGTTAGTACATTATGTTAAAGCCTGTATTAATTTTTTTAGAACGAAGGGTATATTTCTGTTAGCACTTGTTATGATGTCGTTCAAATTTGCTGATAGCTGTATTAATGGCCTGAAGGGAATGTTCTTACATTCCATCGGAATTGGTAAGTTGCTTTTTGCAAACATTTCTCAAGTGGCTGGGGTCTTCACAATGATAATTGGGGGTTCATTTGCCGGATTTTTGCTGACAAAAATAGGAAGTAAAAAATGTGCAATGTTTACTTTTGCGTTTCAATGTCTGGCCTCTGCGATATTCATATTTCTGTCGAGTAACAAAGTTAGCGTAGCGACGTTAACTTTGCTCATAAATGTCTCGACGTTTATCTTTGGTTTCTCAAATGTTGTGTTTAGGACGTTTATCGCAGAGCAATCAGATGGAGATGTAAACATCGACTCCATGCTGTTATCCGTAGGATCCGCATTCAGAATATTCTCATGCAGCATAGGAGGTTTCATAATTGATCACC
>JAIRYU010000013.1 GCA_031267545.1 Holosporales bacterium
ACGCCTATCGGCGGGGCTGATATGCCCGTCGTTGTATCGATGCTAAATTCATATTCCGGATGGACAACCGTGGGAATCGGGTTCACGCTTGGATATGATCTGCTGATTATCGTTGGCGCTCTTGTCGGCGTATCCGGCGCGATTCTGAGTAGCATCATGTGCAAGGGAATGAACAGGTCTTTGATTAGCGTGATTTTCGGAGGTCTGGGGGGAGGTGACGAACATGCGGCGGCTGAGGTATCCAGTGAACGCAGAAATGTGAAGTTATGTAGCCCCGAAGATGCGGCGTTTATAATTCAGAATGCCGGGTCGGTAATCGTAGTTCCAGGCTATGGGATGGCAGTTGCCCAAGCGCAGCATGTAATCAAGGAACTGGCCGATACGTTGAAGGTCAATGGAGCAACCGTCAAATATGCGATACATCCGGTTGCCGGTAGGATGCCGGGGCATATGAACGTTCTGCTTGCCGAGTCCAATATTCAGTATGACGACGTTTTCGAACTCGATGACATAAATCATGAATTTGGGTCTACCGACGTTGTAATGGTAATAGGGGCAAATGACATTACGAACCCGTCGGCAAAGACAGACCCCTCATCTCCCATATACGGCATGCCGATTCTTGATGTTGAGAAGGCCAAGACCGTCCTATTTGTGAAAAGATCGCTTGGATCTGGATATGCTGGAATTGATAACCCACTGTTCTACCGCGAGAATACGATGATGATATTGGGAGACGCGCGTAAGGTAGTTGAGAACACACTAAAGGCCATGAAGAACTAGCAGAGTCTGCGCAGTTCCAAACCTGCATGTAACTCTGATGAAATGTTGTTACGTGTGCGACAGTCTATAAGCCGGGTTCTGTCCGAATGGAATTACCATTCTGGCTGATCATTCATCTTGGCTTACGGTTACCCGTAAGCTCCAGCAACCTACCCGAGCGATCGATTGTAGGCAATCGTGAATTTTACAATTCATATCGCTCCTATTTGGTCTTGCTTCAGGCGGGGTTTTCCATGCCGTATCTGTTGCCACATACGCGGTGAGCTCTTACCTGCGCCATTTCACCCTTACCTCAATGATAAACATCAAGGCGGTATACTTTCTGTTGCACTTTCCCTATCGAGGACCTCGCGATCCCCGACGCCGGACGTTATCCGGCGCCACGCCTACATGAAGCCCGGACTTTCCTCCGTAGATCCAATGCGATCCGCGGCGATCAACCAACTGCCACACACTCCGCGAAGCATAGCGCGAAAACGCCAAGATGTAAACTACTCAAGTTCCGCCTGCGCCCGATTTTGCGATACGCGAAGCCAGAGTCGAGCCTACAATAATAAGCGTAGCGCCTATGACCGACGCCGTTTCCGGAATCTGTCCAAAAAATAATAGGCCGAATAATACGGCAAATGGCAACTCCACATACCTGACTGGACTGATAACGGAAGTCGTAGTCGACCTATATGCCAAAAATATAAATAGTTGAATTACATTAGCGCCTATTCCCAACAGCATAATTAGAAATAGCTCCCTCGTATTTGGGGCGGTCCAATAAAATGGAACAAATATTCCAGATAAAATCGTGGCATACAGCCCGAAGTAAAACAGCATCGTTAATGTATGTTCCTTAACGTTAATCATTTTTTTGATCATAATATTCATTATCGCGAACAACAGTGCCGCAAGTATTGGAACAATAGCGATCGCATTTATATTTCCCGCTCTTGGCCTACACATTATGAGGAGGCCAACAAATCCTATGATTGTGGCCGCTATCGAGTATGGTCTAATTTTCTCGCCAAGCAATATGGCAGACAACGGCAGCATGAATAGCGCCTCCGAAAACAGGATCGTAGTATTTTCGGCAAGCGGCATTAGGCTAACGCTTACGCAACACAGGCCAAGAGCGACAGCGCCCAGTACGCCTCTTAAAGCATGTTGCGCATGGATATTGGATTTGAAAAGGTTTCGCCCCGCACATAGCATAGGTATTAGCGCTACGATCAACGAAAAGAGAAATCTAAAAAAAGCAACTTCAACCCAGTGAAGCCTCTCTCCAAGAAATCTCATTACAACATCATTCAGAGCCCCAACAAGATATATTAACGTTGCCCAGAAAATCCCCTGTTTCGTTCCGCATTTTAAAAACCAACCCAACATACGGCCTGGAACATTAAATATGCTTGAAAACAAGCGTTCCGTTTGTTCCGCCAAAGCCGAATGAGTTACTCATAACATACCGTAATTTTCTTTCCTGTGGAGTTATTGGGGTTAGGTTTAAATCACAACCGTCATCTGGATTTTCAAGGTTTAGGGTAGCGGGAACCACCCCGTCTCTCATCGCTAGCAGACAAATAATTGCCTCGACAGCGCCGGCTGCGCCCAGTAAATGTCCCATATGCGATTTTGTAGACGAAATGTTGAGATTATTTGCTTTGTGCCCGAATACATCCTTGATAGCCTTAATTTCTGCGATGTCGCCGTGAGGCGTAGACGTGCCGTGCGCGTTGATGTAGTCAATTTCTCCAAGTTCTATATGCGCGTCGTCTATTGCATTTTTCATTGACAAAGCGGCCCCGGATGCATCGGGTAGCGGAGATGTTATGTGGTAGGCGTCGCATGATGCGCCATACCCAATTATCTCGCCATACGTCTTACATCCTCTCTTTTGAGCAGAATCGAAAGTTTCCAAAACTAATACGCCGGAACCCTCGCCGACTACAAATCCGTCTCTATCCTTATCCCATGGCCTAGACGCTTTTTCCGGATAGTCATTAAATCCTGTAGATAAGGCTTTAGCAGCCGCAAATCCGGATACTCCCAATTTACACACGGCATGCTCTGCGCCGCCAGTTACGGCGTAATCGATATAGCCGTCGCGAATTAACCTGAATGCTTCGCCAATGCTATGCGTACCGGATGTGCAAGCCGATACTATTCCATAATTCGGTCCGCGGATGCCGTGCCGCATAGCCACATGTCCAGATGCCAAATTAATTAACACGGACGGAATAAAGAATGGACTAACGCGACGAGCTCCGTTCGTAAAGAGATTTACAGACGAGTCGTAAAGACCGGAGACTCCGCCGATGCCAGACCCAATAATGACTGCCGTCCTTCTTTTTTGATCGTCCGACAAATCGCCGACGCCAGCATCCCTAACCGCCTGATCCGAGGCAACAATAGCGTAAGCTATGAACTTATCTATCTTTCGTTGCTCTGAAGGGGTCATGTACTCGTCCGGATTAAACCCGTCCTCCCCGCCACACAACACTGCCCCCGCTATTTTTGACGAAATGTCACCGGTATCAAAGTTACTGATTGCTCTTACGCCGCTTCGCCCATTCAATACGCCGTTCCACGTCGAATCTACATTGGGCCCAAGCGGCGTCACAGCCCCAATACCGGTGACAACAACCCTTCTCTTCAAGGCAATACTAGCTTTTCTTGATTGAATCCAAATACTTTACGGCGTCAGACATGTTGATTATCCGCTCCGCCGTATCCTCTGGAATTTCGCATTCGAATTCCTTCTCGAGCTCCATTATAAGCTCGGCCTGTTCCAGGCTGTCCATTCCCAAATCATCCTTAAAACTTGCGGTCTCAGTTATCTTGTTAGCGTCGACCTTAAGGTTATTGACCATGATCTCTTTTACTTTGTCAAAAGTACACATCAGATCCCACCGTCTCGCATAGAGCGTATCTCACT
>JAIRYU010000050.1 GCA_031267545.1 Holosporales bacterium
CGACTAGTCGCAGCGAAGGCGAGATCCCCCGAAGTAACCGGGTGGCAACCTGCGCTCGCAGGCGGCGCGAACGGACTAATTACGGACGCGGTAGCTGAATATGACGGGGCGCTCGGTAAACTCCGCGCGCAGATCGACGAACTAAGGTCCGCCGCAGGAGTACCCGTTGTAAGCCCTAAAGCGAGAGCTATACGGACAAGGATCAGAGATCTAGAGACAAAGCTCAGGAGCGACGCGGCAGACGCCCCAGAGCAGAAAACAAAAACAGAGAGGTTCGTAGACGCGTTGAAGAGGCTAGAGCAAGGAATAACTAACGGAGTTCCGCCGGATGCAATTGCCATAATAGAAGGGGAAGCGGACGCGCTCAGGAGAGCCGCCGGTATAGCCGGAGAAGAGGAAGCGGCCTTACGAGCGGAAGTTGTGGATCTCGAGGATAAACTTGCTGCAAGAGCTTGGACAAAGGTAAATGAGCAGGACGTGATAAGCGGCCTAGTCACCGCGCTGGGGAGGTTGGCGCGAGCCATTGAGCAGGGGGCGGCTCAAAACGTAATTAACAGAAACAGAGAAGCAGTCGAACTAGCGAGAACGAAATCGGGAATATACGGAATCGGAGAGGAAAGGAAATCCATTCGGGCCGAAATTGAGGAACTTAAAGAAGCGCTTAGCGCCGGCAGCGCTCAAAAAAAGAACGTAACCGCTTTGGTTGCGGGTCTAGAGAAACTGGATAAAAGGATCGAAATAAAGGAAGAGCAATCCAGGATCGCTATTGAGCGCTCCCACAACGACGACAAACCTGGGGTGAATAAAGCAATAACGACCCTCAAATTCGCGTTGAAAGGCATTAACGACGACGACTTGAAAAGCATTAGCGACGACTTGAAAAGAATTAACGACGGCGGCGGCGGCGATAGCAGAAGCTCTAGCAGTGACAACGAGGACTGGTAGGACTAAAGAAGTACAGCATGCCAGCAAGTTCAGGAAGAAATCACGGCAGACCGACTCCGTAAACGGTTGTGTATTAAAGAACTGGAGAGCGACTCTCCAGTTCGCCGCAAGAGCGCGTCAGGGATGTATAGCCTGACTAATCAGGCTATATGCGCTATTCCCATTACCTTCTCCAAAAATCAAAAGATAATTGCGGGCTCTAGTCATAGCCACGTACAATAACCTCATAAGCTCGGCTTTCTCTTCCGCATACTCATGTTCCATTATGTCCTCAATTTCTTTGAATGATTCTCGCTGAGACGGTCTTATGAGACATATATTCCGCCCGCTTCCTTTGCGGGGAAATACCGCTTTAATTTTGGATTTGGCCGCTTCGATATCGAAGTCCAGCAAAAATACGGAATCAGCCTCAAGTCCTTTTGAGCTGTGGATAGTAGATAGTCTGACTGCGTTACGCGTTATATCAACGTTTTTGATTTCTTTGTTACGTTTGCAAAAATATGATAGAAATTCTTCAGTGGTTCCGTTTACTGCATCGGTAAATTGTAGAATTTCCTCAATAAAGGCGCTGAGGATTTCGGAATCCCTGGTTGTTAGTCTTTTGATTCTGTGCGCCAAGTTGTAAAAAAATTCTAGAGGCTGTTCCAGATTGCAATAGCTAACGATCTTCATGACGTATGCGTATTTGTCTGGATCTAGAGTACGAAGCCTATCCAGAACTGACGATGTTCTTCCGTGACATATGGGGTACAGATCGTCAGGAGTTAATGGAATGTCAAAGAAATATGGGCTTTGCAATACGCGGGCCACCGAGTAGTCGTTCGTTTCATTGACACAAATATCTGCCATAGCCAAGAGATCCATGATGAGCGGGCGCTCCGCGAGAATTACCTTATCGGAAAATACTACGCGCGCATTGCGGCTATACAACTCGTCGACAACTTCATTCGCAAGCGAAGATCTATTCCGCATTAGAATCAAAATATCATTGGATATTTTACTGCGATTGCAAATATGATCTGCGATTATTTTGGCCTTATCGTCAACGTTGAAGAGATCGACCATCTCGAATGTTGTATTGGTTCCGATGGACGGCCTTGACGCTATATGTTTTCGATAGCGGGTAAATTCTGACGTCATATTTTCATTGATATGTTCAAAGACTTGATCGATCTTACTGAGAATCTCCGGAACTGCGCGATGATTTACGTTAAGGCATACCGTCTTTATAGGCTTCCCTAACGCCTTAAATGACGCCTTACAACGTTCATAAAAATCGGAGAACATTTCGTGATATGCGCCCTGAAACCTGTAGATCGATTGCTTGGAGTCGCCTACCACCATTATTGACTTATCATTCGACGCGTCATGGAACATGTCATTTGACCAAAGCGATATTAAATCCCATTGAATAGCGCTAAGATCTTGTGCCTCGTCAATCATTATCGACCTAATTCCTGAGCATATATTTGATAGAACAAACTCTTTGGCACGACTCTTCGTGAGGAGGCGCTTGGTCTTATATAAAACATCTGTAAAGTCTATGACATTTTGCGAATCCTTGAGGACTCGGTACTCATCGAGAACCACTTTCACAGCTTCTAAAAATTTACAATTTTTTGTGATGAATATCAGCTTTTTCAAGTTCTGTGAATTTTCAAAAACAACTTCCGCAATCGAGCTCGCCGTCGCTTTATCGTTAAATGCGAATCTCTTGCGAATGGAGCCGGAAGCCGTTAAAAATTTTGACTCTAAATTATCCAGAGACAGGCCCTCCTTCTCAATAAATTTTAGCTGCTCTACAGAGAATTCAACCGGAGCCTTTGGACGCAGCATGTTTCTAAGCGCGGCCTCATATGAATTTAGATCGCAGTACGCGTCAAAAAATTCGTTAAAATTAGCCGCTAACCCATACGCCCTTTCAATCAACTCTTCGAATGAATACGTTGACATCGATCCTGATAGAGCCACCCAGAGATCTTCTCTCATAGCCAGCCGTTCAACGGCGTTTTTTTTGGCTTGCTGTAGAATAATCGCAGAATCATATTCGTCGGCTATCTTGAAGTTTGGAGACACCCCTGCTTCGAGTGGGAATTGTTGAATAAATTTTTGGCAAAATGAATGGATGGTTAATATTTTAACGTTTGAAAAATTGTCCTGAAACTTGAAGAACATAGATTCTGCGTTGACAATATCGCTAGAAGAAATTTCCGATATACCAAGACGCTCCGCTATATAATTTTCGGTAAAGCCATCTTTATTTAAGTACAAAGATTCAAGGATTTGCGATATCCTCGATTCCATTTCTAGCGCTGCCGCATTGGTAAATGTAAGGCAAAGTATATCGGCGGGATGTAGCCCGCAGAACATGGATTTGACGTATCGATCGACTAGGGCGCTTGTTTTACCAGAGCCGGCAGACGCAAAAATAAAGCATGAAGACGAAATATCTAAGGCGTCGTTATTGTGCCTTGAGCGTGTTGATCTGAGTATCACGGACGAATCAGCGCTAGAGCGCATGCGTTACATTCTCTTGGAGATATTACCTGATCTATCAAAATTTTGTGGGTAAGTTTGCGCCTTTCCGGCCTTGTACTTAGTTATCGACATAACCTCCCCCGTAGCGTAGAACGTTACCTTGTCTCCCTCTAATAATCCGTTCTCATAAAATGAAAGCTCATAAATATGGCCTCCGCGCGTCTTGGAATAGTACAATGAACTTTTCCCATTCATTACTCCATTAGCGTACGAGCGCTCAGCCGCGATATCGCCAAATTCATCAAACGCGATAAACTGGCCGCTTAGTTCCCCGCCACTGTAACTGGATTCCATCTGCTTCATTCCATTTTCAGAGAACGATACAAACGTCCCCGACTGCGCGCCGTTAACGTACGTAATCTCAGACATTAACTTACCGCTCTTATAGAACTGCCGGACCTTGCCGTGGATTACGTCATTCTCATACTGAATTTCTGAGGTTACAACCCCACGGTCCGACACAAATCTGGTAGGGCCATGTTTCTTCCCGCTGAAGAACGTTACCGTTACGCTTCCATCAGGAGTTTTTTGAGTGACTTCTCCCGAAAATTTTTCATCCATATCCTAATCAGATTTATTTGGCGCTCAAATGTTTTTCGATGGCGTCCACGGCTAATTCAATACGCCCTTGCTCATTCTTTTTCCTAATGTCTATTCCGTTGGATTCGCAGTACCGTATCATTACTCCGCGAATGCTACCGATCAGCGGAACGCCAACCACTTCTAACTCCCGTGCGAGTAGCCCTTCGTTATCAAGGATTAACCTAATCGGAACAGGATCTTGCCCAGCCTTGACAAGTTGTCCACTCACGATTGCAACACTTTCGTTAACGGTAATACGCATGGCGTCCGCCAGCGCGTAGCCAGCGGCTTTCTTTACAGCCTCGGAATTGAGTATCCTACGCAGATATTTTATGACTGCCGCATTCAGCTCAGGACTTTCGCTTTTGCTACCGCACAGAGCTTTCGCCAAGCCAGACTTGTCAACATACTTGCTAAAGATCGACTCCAACGCCTCGGCTGTACACTTTCCTATCAACGGAACCACGAGCCCGGCTATCTTTTTAGCCTTCGCTTTAGCGCGGCTTTCTTTATCCGCATCCTCAGCTTTGGATTGCGCAGTAGGCGACGCCTTCGACGTCGCTGCATCGGCTAAGAGATCGCCGCAAAACATTCCAATCGTCAATCCAATTAAGACAGCTCTACAGCTAATCATACGCTTTGTTCCCATTCGCTAACCCGAATAAACAAATGTTAGCGCGCCTCTGACCAGATCTTCAACGCACAATTTACTCCAATTGCCGCCGCGCGTCTAATCGCCGCTTCGGTCGTTGATCTGTTTTTCGGTTGCGTCAATACGCTCTCGATCTATCTTAACTTTCATCTGCCGTTTAAAGGCGTCTATTGCAATGGGCGGAGCGTCCCGTTCGGTACATGAGTCCACATACCTTTCCACTACGCCAGAGGCGTCGCTAGACGCCATGCCGCTTTCTTTCACACCGCTAACGGCTATGATTGCGTACTCCTTATCAGACATTTTGTAGTGTATTGCCTCGCCTTGTCCCAGTGTGGAAATCGCATTTAAAATAACGTTCGCATTTGGGATTTCATTAAGAGCGGACTCTACCGCTGGAGATGGATTCTTTGTATGAGATATTACGTCCATCTTTGAGAATCTAAATGACTTCACCGTTGGAATTTTTAACACCTCCTTGGCGGCGTCTTTGTTCTTTGCTAGGATTTTGTTGATTTCTTCCGCGGCCAGTTTGTCCTTTTTCTCGCGAATGAAATCGCGCCTCACTGCGCTATTTACAGACTCGTATTCCGGAATGGCTTCCTTGGTAATTTTTCGAACGACAGCAACGTACTCTGTTGAATCTCCGGTTCTTGAAGGAATTATCGAGGTAGCTTGCCGTTCGTCGGTTTCGAATATGGCATCTATCACGTCGGCCCTGGTTTCTTGATCTTGAACTATTTCAGACAACTTAGCGTTGCCTTCTTTTTTATTGACGCCATCAATCTCTACAAGACGCATACCGAGCTCCTTTGCGATTGACTCGATGGGCTCGTCAGCTCCAAGACTGTCGTCTACGCGAGCGCGTATGGCTTTGGCCTTTTCCTCAAACTCAAGAGAGTTTATCTTTTCCTTCTGTAGCTCGCCGCTAATGATTTCCTTTATCTCCGCTTCGCTCTTACGCTGGGCCTTGTTGACGTTTGTAAGTTTGTAGATATAGAGGACTCCGTTTACGATATGAATGCTCGAGACCTTGCCTTTTTTAATGCGGAATAGGTCTTTTCCAACTTTGACGGGAAAATCCGATAACCTGCATCCTTCAAGAGGAACTACCCTAACCATTAACTTCCTAGAAATCTTTTCTATCGACTCCCCCTTGACAAGCATCTTCCACGCGGTAGTCGCATCCGCGTTATTGCCAAATGCAAACCTATCAAAATCCCGAGTCTCCTCTATGTTGTACGCGTCTTTCGTACTTTCGTACACCCTCTGAACCTCTCCCTCATCCACCGAGATATCTTCGGCAAATTTTGTATAATTTAATATGAGCACAGCGGCGTTTCTTGTCTCCGGCCTTTTGTATTTCTCCGCGTTACTGCTGTAGAACTGCCTCAGCGTATCTTCATCAACCTTGTCGTTGTACCTCATCTTGTTGACGTCTATCTTGGCAATAAGGACGTCGCGCTTAGCCTCAAATTCCTTCGCCATTATTTCCTTTATGAAGGCTGGCGCTTTATACCCAGACGCGATTGTAGAAAACATCTGCGATCTTGCAACGCGTACTCTAATGTTGGATAGAAATCCAACCTCGCTTAATCCAGATCTATGAAGCAGCGATTCATACAATACGTCGTCGAATGATCCATTTTTCTGAAATTCAGGAAGTGAGCGAACGATATCGGAGACTGTTTTTTGAGAAACCGTAATGTTAAGTTTCTTAATGGCTTGCTCAATTACAGACGACTGAATCATTTCATCTATAACAATCTGCTTTATGTTGATGTGTTTCATCTCTTCATCGGACAACGGCGTAGAAGCGTTATTTTTAATCCTCTGTTTCTCGCGATCGTACGCTCTCAAAAAATCATCCACAGTTACCTTCGCGTCGCCAACAGTTATGACCGCTTTTGTGGAGGAATAATTCTTAATTATGTCTCCCACTCCCCACAAACAGAAGCTAAGTATGATAGCTCCGAAGATAATTTTAACAACTAAACTGTTGGAGGCATTACGGAGCTTGGATAATATCATGGCACATCTTGTGCAATCGAAAATCGTAACCGACGCTACATGGTACACCACAGAACAAAAAACCTCCACCCCATTGTTGAACCATGAGCGAGCTTATTGCTCGCTCACAGTTCCAGGTATAGAGTCAAAGCCGCGTTCCTTTCTCTTTGATCAAACTTTAACCCCAAATCTCTATTTGCTTGATATTACGTTTTGTGTCTCTGCGTACCGCGAACTACCCCCTATTTCCTCAAGTTTGTTGCTTCACAATATTTGCAGCGGTCAATTTTCCCCACACGTTTTTAGATTCCTCACATGTACAATTGCAACCTATCCACCCTATGTGGACAATGTGCGGATATTATTGATCACAAACGGAGAACCGTATATATAAGTCCGGCTCTGTATGTAGTAGTTGTTATGGTTACATACATACCCCCCGCTACGTTTTGTCTCGCCTTCAGCCCGACAACTTGGTACACTGATCTCGATGTTAGCGATGGAGATTTGTTCTATGTTTCGGACATATGCGGTTGTAGGTTACGGTGTTCGCTCATGGTTTATAGCAAAGAAAATTTACCGAGGATTTATCTATAAGGAATGTCTGGAAAATTATTGATCGACGCCAGCTGCGCGGACGAGACTAGAATTGCCGTTATTGGAGCCGACGGGAAGCTTGAGATTTTTGAAACTGAGCACTCTTTGAGCAAGCCCCTTAAGGGAAACATATATCTGGCTAAAATTGTTAGAATCGAGCCGTCCATTCAGGCCGCTTTCATTGACTACGGCACGGATAAGCACGGCTTCCTCCCCTTCACAGAAATTCATTATGAGTATTTTAGCAAAAACTCCACGAAAGCAAACGGCGCGACGGTAGTTGATAGCGATCATATAGAGAATGGCAATGATCCTGAAAATACTGGCGAGAAACGGAATATTAGTCACACAAGAATACAAGGCGTTATTACTCAAAAGCAGGTTGTCCTCGTTCAGGCCGAAAAAGAAATTCGCGGAAACAAATGCGCGTTTTTTTCTACGTTCATAAGTTTGCCTGGCAGATACTGTGTGCTAGCGCCCAATCCTCCCAAAGGCAAGAAAAATGCTGTTTCAAAAAAAATAGAAGCCTCAGAGAAAGAAAGACTTAAGGAAATAATTCAGCAACTTGATGTGCCGGCGGAAATGAACTGCATTGTAAGAACCGCCGGGGAAAATAGAACAAAGCAGGAGATTAAGCGGGATTTCGAATACCTGCGCAGGCTGTGGGACGAGATCCGTGAGAAAATGGCGAATTCAACGGCTCCAAGTTTGGTGTACGAAGAGGGGAATATTATCAAACGAGGAATCCGGGACCTCTATCAAAGAAATATGGATGGCATCGTCGTCCATGGGATGGACGCCTACAAAGAAGCAAAATCATTCATGAATATATTTACCCCGAGTCAAATCAAAAAGGTGGCGTTACATGAAGATACTGCGTCTAGTTTGTTTTGCAAATATGGCATTGAGGACTCTGTGTCAAATATACTGTCCCCGGTTGTTCAACTACCGTCTGGCGGAACTATAGTTATTAATGCAACTGAAGCGCTAACTGCCATAGACGTTAACTCGGGGAAAATGAGAAATGAACGTAATTTTAACGGTACTGCGTTGCGGACTAATCTAGAGGCGGTCACTGAAATCGCAATACAGATTAGGTTACGCGATATCGCTGGCATCATCGTTGTAGATTTTATCGACATGGATAACGACGAGGCTGTAGCGCAAGTTGAAAAGAAGATGCGAGAATCCATGAAAGGAGACAGCGCAAACGTTCGCATCGGCAAGATATCACAGTTTGGATTGATCGAAATGTCTAGGCAGCGTATGCGTATGAGCGTGGCAGAGTCAAGCTTCGTGCAGTGTCCTCACTGCAATGGATGCGGTCGTATACTGTCAGACGAGGCAGTCGCGATCTCGGTGATTCGTAAGGCGGAGGCTGAGCTTATTCGTAAAAATGCGCAGCATATTACGGTTGAGGTTGCAAAGGGAGTCGACCTATTCATCCTAAATCACAAGAGAAGATTGATTTCCGAGTTGGAAACTACGCGCTCCGCTTTCGTGGAGATCGTGTCGAATCCGTCCCTCTTGCCAACCGATTGCAATGTAACAGTCAGTGAACCGCGGGTAAGCGAATACCTTGCCGCCACGCGCGACAAACGAAAGCAAAACGGGAAACCCGACAACAACAAACCTTCTGCGGAAAATACAGAGCGCAACCAGACAGAAGAACCTGATGCAGTAGTTACAGCCGCTACGAACTCTGGAGCTCGTAATTCGAGTCAGAGGAAGCGCGGTAGGTATGTAAAACGCAAGGCGGCAGTAGGCAAAACCCCAGCCGCTAACCCGGTTGCCCAAGAAGCGGATACTCCTACTAATCCGAAGATAGTAGACACAGTTACAGAATCGCATGTGGCGGATATAAACGCGAAGCCGCCGCGAAGCTCTTGGATCAGGAAGATATTTACCGGCGAATAGCGGCCTTAAACAACATTAGGTCTGACAGACTAATACTTAAAGCGAGCGAATCCCGTATAAGATTGGTTCGTTCCATAAGATAGTTATGCTAAGCGGAATATGGATCTAGGCGCCAGAGTTGTTCCGCGCGGGTTAAGGAGCTTGACCGCGGCGATTGCCGTTATATCCCCGCTTTTGGCGATGTGGGCATAGGTCTAGTATCGGACATTTTGGGCAGTCCGGCGACGCGGCTTTGCAAACATAGCGGCCGTGTAATACAAGCCAGTTGCTGGCGTTGACATGAAATCTATCGGGAATGACGCGGGTAAGATCCGCCTCTATAGCAAGCGGACTTTTGGCATGGCTGAGACCTAGCCGTTTCGAGACCCTCATTACGTGTGTGTCCACTGCTATGTACGCCTCTCCAAACAAATGATTGAGTATGACGTTTGCGGATTTACGACCGATGCCTGGCAGTTGCTCGAGTTCTTGACGCGTCCTAGGAACTTTCGAATCATATTTTGATAGCAGGAGTTTGGATAGCTCGATAATATTTTTAGCCTTGTTGTTATATAGTCCGATCGATTTAATATGCTGTTTCAGCCCGTCAATTCCTAGCGCTAACATTTGCCGCGGCTCGTCCGCGATTTTGAACAAGCCTTCCGTTGCGTTATTTACCGAGCGATCTGTGGCTTGCGCGGAAAGTAATACGCTTACTACGAATGTGAATTCGTTGCGCGCGGAAAGCTCGCTCCGCGGGTGTGGGTTGTTGATCTCAAATCTCTCGAAGATTTCGTACGCTCTAGCGGGCATTTACCATATCCATAAACTCACTCTCTGATATGACGGCTACGTCGAGCTCTTGCGCGGCCTTTAGTTTAGCTCCAGAATTTTCGCCTACTACTACAAAGTCTG
>JAIRYU010000042.1 GCA_031267545.1 Holosporales bacterium
GTACAAAATTACATACAGTATGGCGAGGAGTTAACGGCCGGGCAAATTACGCAGGACGCATGGATAACGACGCGTTGCAAAACAATCCTTATGTGTACCAAGGATGTGAGATCCGTAAACTATAAAATCAAAACGGCGGCTGGCGTTGTGTACGTAATGGGAATTGCTAGAAACGAGCAGGAACGAATTACCGCGCTTGAGCAAATCAGAGGCATTTCCGAAGTAAGGAAAGTAGTGTCATTCGTAAGGGTTGAAGGCGGTGAAAGCTGACGCCATTGACCGCCGCATCTGTGACGCCCGTTTTTCACGCTGTGATAAATAACGCCAGTGGCGAACCGTGGCTCTTTAGTTTGGCAAATCTTCTTCGTTCCGTTATGAAATGAAACCTGCGAATATGATGGTATTTATAAGTTGGTAGGCGATTGGTTGTGGTAGATCGTGATCTAAATCATATAGGATTTATAATGGATGGGAATGCCACGTGGGCGTCTCAGAGATCCGAAACGCCGATGAGCGGATATTCCGCCGGCATAAAAGCGGCTTCCGACGTCGTAGTAGCAGCCAAGATTCGCGGCATAAGGTACCTAACGTTCTACGCTTTTTCGTCGGAGAACTGGGGACGGCCAAAAATATGGATTTCCGATTTTATGGATCTCATGGCTAGGTTTTTCGACAATAGTGACGCCTTACGAAAAATGCTAGACGTCGGCGCCAGGATTAAAGTGATCGGAGACAGATCAAGATTGTCTCAAAAATTTCAAAGGATTATAGACGAGCGCGAAACAAGTAGCATAAGCAATAACGAGATATTTGCACAGATTGCAATAAGCTATGGCGGAAGAGACGATATAGTGAGAGCCGTCAAGAAGATGGCGGAGGCCGGAGCGGACTTCACTGAGGATAACATTTCTGCAAACCTAGATACTGCGGGAATCCCGGATCCCCAACTCATTGTACGAACCGGAAATAACCGCAGATTGAGTAACTTCCTGTTATGGCAATCGTCTTATAGCGAGTTCTACTTTTCCAATGCACTATGGCCAGATTTCGACGATGTAGAATTAGATAGGGCGATACATGAATTTTCGCGGAGAAAGAGGACATATGGTAGGTGAAACAGCAAAAAGAACTGTAAGCGCTTTATGCATAATCTCTATCATAATTACCGCATTTTTGTTGGGACGCTTCTGGACGCGGCTTCTGGTGGCCGCGCTTCTAATTCTCATACTTTACGAATGGATTTCAATAAATATTAAAACGTCTTCAAAGTATAATATTATAGAACGCTCATTAGTATTGTTCGGCGGAATAGCGTATGCCGTAGTTCCAATGCTGTATTGGGTTCAAATAGCCAATGAAAATTATTTTCATTGCGATATATTGTGGTGCGCGCTTGTCACTACAACATGCGACCTATTCGCGTATTTTGGAGGAAGATTGATGGGCGGACCAAAGTTTGTTCCAAATATTAGTAAAAATAAAACTTGGTCTGGCGCAGTGACGGGCTTCGCGTTTGGAACAGCAGTATCATATGTTTTCTTATCACATTCACATGTGTTTCACATTAACTCTAACGCGCTTCTGTATTCAGTTATAATGGCGTTAGCGTCTATCATGGGCGATCTTATCGAGTCGAAGGCCAAGAGGTATTTAGGCGTGAAAGATTCAGGTAGTATCATTCCGGGACATGGCGGAATCTGTGATAGACTCGACAGTTTTCTACTTACGTCATACGTAGTGATGGCGTTACGTATCCTGGGATTCTGATGTTTAGATACAAACTGAGCGAACTGCGCTCCATTGCAGAGTTTCATGCGAACGCCGCCGAACCGCCGATGGTCGTTGCGTTACTGGGAGATCTTGGATCCGGGAAAACCGCATTCTCACAATTCTTTATAACGCCGCTGTTGATCGACAAAAAGCAGAAAGTCACAAGTCCCACATTCAACATAATACATATCTACGACACGACGAAGGGACCTATTTGGCACGCGGATCTATATAGGATCAGCGATCCAAAGGAGCTACCTGAGCTAGGGTTAATGGAAGCCGCTTCCAATCATATCTGCATCGTAGAATGGCCGCAGATTATGACGCCGCATATTACGTCGTGTAATGTTGTAGAAATAGACCTATCGCCCCAGGCATGAGAAGTCATGTATGCTTTGATACGCGCGTTGCAAATCCTCTGACGATATGCAGTACGGAGGCAGTAAGTATACGCTCCTTCCTATTGGCCTTGTGATTATCCCATTTTCCATTAGGTAATTCTTGATTTTGCGCGCCATTTCTGCAGACTTTACATCAAACGCGGCAATCGTTCCGATGCTCCTCTTATTCGAGGCAGAACATACTTGGCGTATATGCGCGCAGTGTGTCTTAGCGATCGTCTCTATGTTGGATCTGACGTCTGCCCTCTGCAGAATCTGTAGCGCTTTACACGCTGCCGCGCATCCGAGGGGGTTTGCGGTGTACGAATGACCATGGATAAATGCCTTCTTCCAATCATCCGAAAGAAAAGCCTCATAGACAGCGCTATTTGTGACTGTTAGCGCAAGCGGCAAAAACCCGCCGGTGATGGCCTTTGAGAGACACACTATGTCTGGTTTCTCTATACATTGATCCATAGCAAACATGGTTCCTGTCCTGTAAAACCCAGTCATAACCTCGTCAAAGATCACAAGGATTCCTTGCTTCCTAACATCTATTACAATCTTCTCAAGAAACTTGCTACTGTACATTCTCATACCGGCTGCTCCCTGAACGAGAGGCTCCACTATTAACGCGCAAACCTTGCTCCCGTAATTCTCCAGAAATTTTTGTAACTTGTGAACCGCCAGTTCCTCGCGTTCATCATCCTCCGGGAAATCAATTGAAAAGGTTTTGAAAAAAAACTCGGAGAATGTTGAATGGTACTGTGACGCGTTTCCCGCAGCGCTCATGGCTCCAATAGTGTCTCCATGGTATCCCCCCTCTAAATTTACGTATATGTTTCTCTCGTTATCTCCAATGTTTCTAAAGTACTGATATGACATTTTCAAGGCAACCTCCACCGCGGTGGAACCGTTATCTGAGAAGAAAAAATATTCCAGGCTTTTAGGAAGAAATTCGTACAGAGCCTTACATAATTTCTCGGCAGGCTCATGCGTAAATCCGGCAAAGATTACGTGCTCCAAAGTAATCGCTTGCTCATGAATAGCGTCTGCGATTTCTTGGTTGGCGTGCCCTAGGATATTAACCCACCAGCTAGAGACCATGTCGACGTACTTGTTCCCGCGACTATCAAATAGGTGCGCCCCGCTTCCTCTCACAATTTTAATTGGCTGCGGGGTAATTTTTTCTTGCGTAAAAGGATGCCAAATTTTCATGATAACGCCAGTTTGATTTCTTCTGGAAGCGGAGTCTCTGATATTAGGGAGTCGATATCTTCCACGATTGGCAATACTAATAACACGCGTACCCCCGAGAATTTTTCTATTGTTTTTATAAGGAATGTCTCGGCGCCGCCAATCAATACAATGCCGATTACCGGAATGCCTCTACCATTTAAAACATTAACCGTCATGAAGATGTGATTCAAAAATCCAAGCTTCGACTTTGCAACAATAAGGACGCTCGAATGAGTGGCTTCTGCAAGATCTATCATGCTGAACCCGTCTGAAATGGGAACTAGTATTCCGCCGGCGCCCTCTACAACAGTCCTATCTGGAATATCTTCAAAAAATATAAGTTTGTCAATTTTGACGCGGTCAATATATGCGGCGTCATATGGAGATAGCGCAGGCCTTAGTCTGTATTTTTCAGCTCTAATATTGGTTCCTTTGGCCAAGAGAGCCACGGTAGCAGAGTCGCTATCCAGCTCGCAGCCAGTTTGAATTGGCTTCCAATAAGTCGCTTCAGCTTGTTTGCATATCCAAGCAGATACTACAGTCTTTCCAACTCCGGTATCGGTTCCGGTTACGAAGATATTTGACGTCTTCTTTACCTCTCCGCGAACCTCCGCCTCAGATCCATATGGATCGTAAATAGGCCTATTCACCGTGGGCTCCCTTTCAAAACAATGAAAATCATTTCGTAGTTCAAGCTTATTGCCTCCCGTCTTGTGGCTAGTATGGCGGCTATTTTCCCCTGTTCTTCAGCTACCTTTTTCGTATGCGGCCCAACACTACTGAAATGCTTGGCCGCAGATAGCGCCCTATCAAACGATATACTATACGTCTGCAGCATCGACGATAGCACGGTTCCATATTTTATGACAATATCGAGAATCGTGTATGGGGTTGCATACTCGTGTTCAAGAATATCGATTCCACTCTGAGCAAACAGATTTTTGTATTCCAGGAAGCTACCGTATGTTGGTATAGAGAATGCTACGTACTCGCAGTGTTGTGTTATT
>JAIRYU010000063.1 GCA_031267545.1 Holosporales bacterium
ATGAAATATTTAATCCGAGCGATCTCAGTTCTTTTACCAACACATTAAATGACTCCGGTATATCTGGAACTACCTCGTTTTCACCGCTAACAATTGACTCGTAGACAGCAGTTCTCCCACGCACGTCGTCTGACTTTACAGTAAGCATCTCCCTTAGGATATACGACGCTCCGTACCCCTCGAGGGCCCACACCTCCATCTCTCCAAACCTCTGTCCGCCAAACTGAGCTTTACCTCCCAAAGGCTGCTGTGTAATTAAGCTGTATGGTCCGACAGACCTTGCGTGGATTTTGTCGTCAACGAGGTGATGCAATTTCAGCATATATTTGTATCCAACAGTAACTGGTCGGTCAAACGGCTCTCCGGTACACCCGTCATAAAGGGTAACCTGTCCGGATTTATTCAAGCCGGCTTTCTCTAAACTTTGTTCGATATCCGTGAGTTTTGCTCCGTCAAATACGGGGCTCGCGAGCGGAACTCCATTACACAAATTACCAGCAAGTTCCTCAATTTCATTGTCGTTCATCGACTTGATATCGTCGACGTCGTCTTTATCATAGTAGACGCTAACAACTTTATCCCTAACATCGCCAATTGTCGCTGCGTTCAATCTGTACTCGTCAAGGATTTTTTGAATTTGCACGCCTAACCCATGCGCGGCTGCTCCAAGGTGAGTTTCAAGAATCTGTCCGACATTCATTCTGGACGGCAGTCCTAGCGGATTCAACACGATATCGACTGGCGTGCCATCGGCAAGGTACGGCATGTCTTCCACGGGCACTATCTTGGAGACTACCCCTTTGTTCCCATGGCGTCCAGCCATCTTATCCCCGGGCTGAATCTTTCTCTTGTTGGCAATAAACACCTTAACAAGCTTCAAGATACCGGCCGGAAGATCGTCTCCCTTCCTGAGTTTTTCTATGCTGTCCTTTAACGATTTCTGTAACTTTTCTACTTTGTTCTCAAATTGCTTCGCTATAACTTCGACTAGCTTTCGGATACGTTGGTCCTTAACAGAAATTTTCCTTATCTGATACAGCGACAATCCTTCCAGCATCGCTGCGTCTATTGTGGTTCCTTCAATATGCTCGTCAAATTTCGAGGCGAGTTTTTGTCCAATGATCTTATCGTAAATTTGTCTGTGATACGCCTGCTCTAGAATCTTCTGTTCCGCGTCACGGTCTCTAGCTAATTCATTTATCAACTGCATTTCGATTGCAATCGAGCGCTCGTCCTTTTCTACCCCCCGTCTCATGAGCACCTGAACATCGACTACTGTACCTGATACGCCCGGTGGAACCCTAAACGACGTTCCCTTGACGTCAGCGGCCTTTTCTCCGAATATCGCCCTCAACAATTTTTCTTCTGGCGTCATCGGAGTTTCGCCCTTAGGAGTTACCTTCCCGACCAGGATATCTCCCGGGCCAACTTCAGAGCCAACATAAATGATACCAGACTCATCGAGATTCCTGAGAGATTCTTCGGCAATATTCGGAATATCCCTTGTAAACTCCTCATTCCCGAGCTTCGTATCCCTTGCCGTAACTTCAAAGCTTTCGATGTGAATCGACGTTAATACGTCATCTTGCACTATGTTTTCGGAAAGAATAATGGAATCTTCAAAGCTGTATCCGCGCCATGACATAAACGCCACGAGCAGGTTTCTGCCAAGCGCAAGTTCGCCTTTATCCGTTGACGGACCATCGGCAATAATATCTCCGCTCCTTACGATGTCGCCCGGCTTTACAAGAGGTTTCTGATTGATACATGTTCCCATATTAGAACACATGAACTTGGCAAGGGTGTATACGTCCGCGCCTGAATCCTCTTCGTCGGTAACTCGTACGACAATTCTCTTTGCGTCTACATAATCAACAATTCCGCCTCTCTTTACGACGATAGACGCGCCTGAATCTCTCGCTACAACCTCCTCCATTCCAGTTCCAATAAGCGGAGCTTCCGGATTGACCAGCGGAACAGCTTGCCTTTGCATGTTTGCTCCCATCAATGCGCGGCTAGCGTCGTCATTTTCCAAGAATGGAATGAGGGCCGCCGCAACCGACACGGCCTGCCTCGGCGATACATCCGCGTGCGATATTTCAGATTTTGGCCTCAATCCGATATCCCCCATACGTCTCGATATCACCAAATCATCTACTATGTTGCCATCGCCATCTACCGTTGTTCCCGCCTGCGCAATCGTGTGCTTCCATTCTTCGGTCGCCGTGAGATAGTTCACTTCGCCAGTAATTTTGCCGTCTACCACCTTCCTATAGGGAGCTTCTATAAATCCGTATTTATTGATTTTGGCATATGACGCTAACGAGTTAATCAAACCAATATTCTGGCCCTCGGGAGTTTCTATCGGACACAATCTAGAATAGTGAGTGGGGTGTACGTCTCGCACCTCAAAGCCGGCTCGCTCTCTCGAGAGTCCTCCGGGACCTAATGCCGATAGCCTTCTCTTATGCGTAATTTCCGACAGCGGATTCGTTTGGTCCATAAATTGCGACAACTGCGACAACAGGAAAAAGTCGCGAATTGCAGATACTAAAGGTTTTGCGTTAATAAGATCGCTCGGCACGTAGCCGTCCACATCTATAGCAACCAATTTTTCTCGTATCGCTTTCTCCATGCGCAGCATTCCGAGTCTGCACTGATTTTCAATCAACTCGCCAACGGATCGTACTCTTCTGTTACCAAGATTATCGATGTCATCAGTTTCTTCTTTACCGTCTTTAACGGCAAACAATAGCTTTACTATCCGAATTAGATCGTCTTTCTGTAGCGTCCTAATTTTGTCAGAAATATCTGTTCCAAGCCTATCGTTTATCTTCGCCCTACCTACCGCAGATAAATCATAGCGCTCCGGATCATAAAGGATGGAGTACAGAAGATCCTCGCCGCCCGATACCGACGGCGCCTCTCCTGGAATAAGCGCTCTATACAACTCTATCAATGCGTCCGATCTGTTGTTGCAACGCGAATAGGCGAACGTATTTAACATATACGAACCAGATGTAGCCGTATCAATAAACAAAATATCTATCTTTTTGACTCTGAGCGTCCCAAATTTCTCGAGAACTACATCCGTAATTTTTTCGCCAGCCTCAAAATATATCTCTCCAGTTTTTTCGTTGATCGTGTCCTTGGCTATGTAACGATCAATCATGCTGTCGTTATGAACGAATACGTTCTTTAGTCCGCCTTCCTCCAGGATATTCAGCATTCTCGGAGTGATTCTGTCACCGGCCTTAGCGACGACTTGCATCGTATCAGCGTCTATGATATCCAGTTCCAATTTTGTCCCGGTATAGTGACTTTTGTTGAACGCGCTCGTCCACCCATCATTCGCTCTTTTAAACTCGACGGCTTCGTGAAAGATATTTAGAATCTCCTCCTTCGACATGCCGGTCATGCACCCGTCTTGCGCTGCTTCGCCGTCCTTGAGTTTCCTTTTGTATGCCTCAGTTTCACGACTCTCCAGGCACATGAAGAATGTTGTTGCAAGGACTTTGCGCCTCCTGTCTATCCTCACATACAAGACGTCTCTGTGGTCAAATTCAAAATCTATCCACGAGCCTCTGTACGGTATGATCCTCGCTGCGAATAGATACTTTCCCGACGAATGAGTCTTCCCATTATCATGATCGATAAATACACCGGGGCTCCTGTGCATCTGTGATACCACTACCCGTTCGATCCCGTTGAATATGAAGGTGCCTCGGTCTGTCATAAGCGGGACGTCTCCAAGATACACATCCTGCTCTTTAACGTCTTTAATCGCGCGAGTTCCAGTCGCTAGATCCACGTCCCACACGATCAATCGAAATTTTCCCCTTAGCGATGCGGAGTAGGTTCCTCCTCTTTGGCGACACTCGATCTCCGTGTACTTCGGCTCGTCAAATGTGTACTCACAGAACTCAAGCTGAGATTTCCCCTCCTGATCTCTGATAGGAAAGAACGAATTGAATGCCCCAAGTAGTCCGGTATTCTTCACCTCTTTGGACGGAATTCCGTATTGCAGGAACGAGTTAAAAGAATTTTTTTGGAGAGCGATGAGATCCGGTAACTGCGTCCTTTCCTTGATACTGCCAAAAAACCTGCGAATGCGTTTACGACCTGTATACGACCTTACCATACGGAACCCTTCTATAAAACAGCCACACAAAACAACCTGATGGTGGAGTCGCTAATTCGCTATCCACCACAGTTTCGGATTGCACATCCGTTATTTAATTACAACCTTGGCTCCAGCAGCTTCGAGCTGCTTCTTTATCTTTTCGGCCTCCTCTTTATTGACGCCGGCCTTCACTACCTTTGGCGCTCCTTCGACTAATTCCTTAGCTTCTTTCAATCCAAGGTCCGGTGCGATCGCTCTAACCTCCTTAATGACGTTGATCTTGCTAGCGCCAGCCTCAGTTAGCTCAACGTCAAATTCGGTTTTCTCCTCAACGGGGGCGGCGCCGCCCGCCACTGGAGTCGCTACCGCAACAGCGGCTGCCGCGCTAACTCCCCACGTTTCTTCCAACAGCTTTGACAATTCAGCTGCCTCCAGTACTGTTAGCTTCGACAGTTCCTCTACTATCTTTGTTAAATCAGCCATTTTTCATACTCCTTTCAAAAAACAAAAAACGGGACACATCATCCCGCCTATGCGTTAATTTCTTAACGCGATAACCCTGGCTACCCGAGCGGACGGTTCCCTTACGGTTCTGACAATCTTCGTCGCGGCTGCGGTTAGCAATCCAATGAGCTGGGCTCTTAGTTCATCCATAGACGGCAACGACGCCAGAGATTTAACGGCGTCAACAGATATTGCATTACCATCCATAACGCCACAAAGCACAGACATCTTCTCGCTTTCCTTGGCAAACTCAGATATAGCCTTCGCCATCCCAACTGGATTGTCAGAATAAGCCAACGCTGTCGGCCCATCCAAATATTCCGAAATTGAGTCTAGCGGAGAATTACTGATCGCCATGCGAGCAAGGGTGTTCTTGAGAACCTTAAAGTTCGCGTTAGCCGCCCTCATATCCTTGCGAAACTTCGTTATTTCACCGACTGTAATTCCGGCAGACCTACTGACGGCAATCACTATGGAGGCCCCCAACAACTCGTTTCGGATACTCGATACGAACGATTCTTTTTCTTGCCTCTTCATCCTTCTTCTCCTTAACATTCACCAAAGCGCAGAAGGAGTACAAAATACCACTTCTGTCTATTGCAGGAGTTCACGTTAGCGAACATTAGCCCGCGCGGCAACGTAACGGCGCGAGACCTGCAGTCTTCGACAATGCTCAACGCGCGTGCCGAGCATTTTTCGCCGCCCTAATTACTAGCGCGGCAAAATTCTTTCTAATCCAGCGTGAAGGCAACCCCTACTCCCATCGTTGAACTCAGGGCCATCTTTCTGACGTACGTACCTTTTACACTAACTGGCTTAGCCTTGATAACGGCGTCAAGCAATGTCTTTGCATTTTCAGCAATTGCCTCATTTGAAAAACTAACTTTTCCAATGCCGGCATGTATGATTCCGCCTTTTTCCGATCTATATTCTATTTGCCCGCCTTTGATATTGCGGATTGCGGCGGCAACGTCGGCAGTTACCGTGCCAAGTTTTGGGTTTGGCATAAGCCCCTTAGGCCCGAGGATTTTACCTACCTTTCCAACCATAATCATCATATCCGGCGTTGCGACGCAGCGATCGAACTGTATGTCGCCCTTCTGTATCATGTCAACCAGCTCTTCGGCTCCAACTATGTCGGCCCCGGCATTCTTCGCTTCCTCGGCTTTTTTATCTTTTGCAAACACAGCGACTTTATAGGTTTTCCCGGTGCCATTCGGGAGTGACACAACCCCTCTAATTGTCTGATCCTGCTTGGTCGGATCGATTCCTAACGTAATGCAAAGTTCGACAGTCTCATCAAATTTAGCCGTCGCTGCCTTCTTAACAATAGCCACAGCTTCAGATAGTGGGTGTGCCTTTTCTAGGCTAAGTTCCTTCCTTGCGTTTCTCAATCTTTTTCCAGTGCGCGCCATAATTATCCCTCCATCACCTCTACGCCCATAGATTTCGCGGACCCAATAATCATTCGGCTCGCGGCGTCAATGTCGTGCGCATTCAAATCTTGCATTTTTTGCTTTGCTATTTCTTCAACCTGCGACATCTTTATCTTTGCGATCGGAGCTGTGATTCCAGTTTTTTGCGATCCGCTTGTGATCTGGGCAGCCTTCTTTATGTAGTAGGTTACCGGCGGAGTTTTCATCTCAAACTCAAAGCTCTTATCGACAAATGCCGTAATTACAACCGGTACCGGCATTCCGGGCTCCATCGACTGCGTCTTCGCATTGAACGTTTTGCAGAACTCCATGATATTGAGCCCCTTTTGCGCCAGGGCTGGCCCTATAGGAGGCGACGGGTTCGCCTTCCCGGCGGGAATCTGCAGCTTTATGTATCCAACAATTTTTTTTGCCATTTTCTCTTCTCCTAAATCCTAATCTTCACCGCCCCGTGGTACAACGATCAAATGACCAAACCTCCCACAGAGAACCTCTAAATCTATACCTTGGCCACCTGGGTATATTCCAATGTAACAGGAGTTGCGCGTCCGAATATCATTACTGACACTTTCAGCCTTTGCCTACCATTATCCACTTCCTCAACGAATCCGGAAAACGACGCGAACGGACCGTCCATAACCTTTACCTGATCCCCGGCATCATACGTTATCGCGCTTCTCGGCGATTCGCTAGCCTCCTGAGCCTTCTTCATGATTCTCGCGACTTCCTGCTCGCTTACTGGAGTTGGACGTCCCTTCATTCCTAGGAATCCGGATACCCTTGGTATGCCTCTTACTAGGCACCCAGTATCTTCGTTCATGACCATCTTAACTAGGATGTATCCAGGATAGTACTTCCTGTTGACATTCACTCTCTCGCCGCCTTTTAGCTCGACCACTTCCTCAGTTGGAATTAACGTTTCTTCAAAGTACTGTCGCAGTCCCTTCTTCTCGGCAGTTTCGAGTATTGCTCCCGCCGTCTTATCTTCGGAACCGGAATACACATGTACTATGTACCACCTTGCTTTTTGCATCATTGCCCAATTATCGAATGAACAATCTTGTACCACGCCGTGTCAACAAGGGCGAAAAATAGCGACGCGATCAACGCGATGACAAAGACAACGATAGTGGTTACAATAACCTCTTTTCTGGAAGACCATGTCACCTTTCCGATCTCGGCTTTTACGTCCGACATGTAGGAAATAAATCTCCCGACTACAGACACTGACCCCATTACCACATTCCCAACTCAATCGTGGCAGGAGTGGAGGGACTCGAACCCTCAACCGCCGGTTTTGGAGACCGGAACTCTACCAATTGAGCTACACTCCTACTCTTCACCGAGGATATAATAGCGCACGCCATCGTTCTTCACCACCAAAATAATCGCGCATTAGTGATACAATCTCATGGTTACCTCATAAACAGGGGATTTATTTGTTTCCAATCATATGAATCCGTACAAAAATCATGCTGCCTGTTGATATTCCTTTGTGAATTTTTTAGAATAGACACGGTCGTTCTGTGGCGTATTATAATGAAAATTCTGCAACGCGATATTTTTGGAACTGCGCAATTAGTCGAGGAAGCCTCGATGGATCGAAAACCTCACGCCGCGTCTACGGCAAGCAAAAAGTTTCCAGATATAAACATTAACAGTGGCGTTGACGAGTGGCAGGCTGCTGGAGATGCG
>JAIRYU010000065.1 GCA_031267545.1 Holosporales bacterium
AGTTGTATATCATGGCGAATGATATGGTATTTGCTCCCGTTCCAACGCTTCCCAGGAACATTAATGTTAAACATGCGGCGAACCCGATTGTGTCACTATTCAGTGATATCCAAAACAGAAATACTGACGCCGCGCTGAAGAGCATGACGGTTCTCTTGCTACTTCGTATTTTCTGGGCTACCTTGGCGGCAATGATACCGCCCAACCCGTATCCAATCAGTATCAGTACAGACGCAGTTGACGCTTGCTCAGTGGAGATTGAAAATCTACGTTCCGCAAACGGCACAATCCACACTTCGGCAAGGGCCCCGAGCGGCAGATACGCCAGAGCTCCGTAAAGTCCTAGTATCCAGGCCTGCGAGCTTTTCGCCAGCAGCTTCAGCCCATCGATTACGCTATATTGTTTGGCTACTGATTGTTTGTTGCTACTTCCGCCCATATATCGCGTAGCTACAGCAGACATTACGATTCCGATTGCGGCTATTCCGAAGGTGGTATGGCGCCACCCTATCGCGCTCACTAGGCAGGCTGTAGGCGACGTTCCCACTATACCGCCTATGCATCCTAACATCATACCAACTCCAATTAGCAGCGAGCGCTTTGATGGCGGGAATAAATCGGTAGCGACTTTACCGCACGATATGAAGCCAGCGGACGAAGCGAACCCAATGATAATACGTCCCAACTTAAGTTGACCAACGGAGTCTGCGAATCCAAATATGAACGCCCCCAGAGCAAGCAGGATGCCGCTCGCTATAACTACCGGTTTTGTCCCGATTTTATCGAGGATAATTCCGCACGGGATTTGCATGATGATATAAGGCAGATATGAGACAGATACAATCGCTCCAAACGTTGACGCGGTAACGTTGAACTCGTCCATTATGCTACCGCCGAGTACGCTGGGCTCCATTCTGATGATGTACACGTACAGATAAAAGACCCAGCAAACGGACAGGGTCAGGATCGCGGGGATTTTGCGATCTGAGTTTGTCGCCATAACCAACATACCTGATTCTCGTGGGATAGACCGCATCATCATATCACCGTTACGAGTAATGCGCAAATCTCAAAAATCACTTTGTGATTAATGGTCGATTACGCATATCTTGTAGCTTGGGTTTATCTGTATATTATATTTTACATTGAAACGCTTCCGGAATTAGCGCCTATACGCTTACGTTATCCCGGCTTGAGTATAACCATTCTTTGGCGCTACAATACGAGCGCCGCGTTGTTCGTACAAGTCCATTATGATTATCCTTTTAAGGTTCTGTTGCGTGTTTTTGGTATTCTTCGGATTGTGTGAGTTGGTGTACTCCAGCGCGGATTTGCGTATGGATAAAATCGGGAAGGGGCCTGCAGAGGCAGTAGTTAAACGGAAAAATAGTAAGAAGCGTATCGGTAGTAAGCTTCTCGATATTTTCAGGCTTACATCGGCGAAGCAGCAAAGATTAGGCGGTCGATCTTCGCCAGTAACTAGCGGAAGATGTTTTATTGTGGCAAGGGTCGGCGATCACGTGATAACGAACCTCGATATTTGGACCGCAATTTGTTTCGTGTTCTTTTCTGCAGGGAAAGAGGTTGATAAAGAAGCGGCAAGGAGAATGGTGCCGTCTGTTCTTGCCGCTAAGATAGATAATGCGCTGCGATGCGACGTTGCCGAACGCGCCGAGGTCACGGTTACAGATGATGACGTCAAGGAACACATCCGTCAAATGGCAACTTGGAATGAGATAACCGAGCAAGAGCTCCTACATAGGCTAAATAAGTTTGGCATTGGAAAGGAGAGCTTTGAGCAGATGGCGCGGGAACAGATTATATATTCGATAATGCTGCGCCTGTTCGCGTCAGAGATGAAAGTATCGCCGAAAGAAATTGCAGCTGAGAAAATGAGGCTTGAACGGGAGCAGAGAAAAAAGAGATTCAAAATTTCTGAGATATATTTAGCTCTGAGCGAAGGGACTGATATTGTAAAGCTCAGAGTCGTTGCGCAGAATGTAAAGAGGTTACTGGATAGCGGATTTAGTTTTCAAGTTCTTGCCGGCGCAATTTCGCAATCTCGCTCTGTGGGATCCGAGGAAAATTGGATAACTGAAGACGCGATGGATCCGCAGGAGCGAGCCGTAGCTAGGCGGTTGACCCCGGGCGGATTTAGCGAGCCAATAGAGACAAGCTCCGGGATCAAATTCATATCCGTGATAGACGTTGCCGAAGCCGGGCATGAAGGAGATTCGGCTGGGGCGCCTATTGTGTTACGCGCATTGATGCGGTGCGGGGGAGAGTTATTTACGCGCGCAGACGCGGAGTCTTTCGACGCCGCTGTAACGTCGTTGAGCAAGGCGTCTTCATCGGATGAGTATAAGAGAATCTGCAAAAAATACGGTCTTCAATGGAGTGAGGCTGCGCTTACGGAGCCGACTGAACGCGAAACGCGTATGGTTGCTAATTCAAGATTGTCCGGGAATCCATGTATCGCCCAGCTAGAGACAGATCAGAATGCGCTCGTAGTTCTGATGTACTCCGGAACGCAACGCAAGAAGGCGGAGGCGCCTAGTGACGAAACAGCTAGGGAATCACTGGCTGCGAATAAGCGCCGGCGCATAGCCGCAACTACGTTTAACAAACTTAAATCGCAGTTACGCGTGACGATATACCCAGAATATTTTGGAACTGTCGTACAGTAATGAGGATCGCTTTTTTTGGAGATGTCGTAGGCAAATGCGGCCGTAACGCCGCAATAGAGTATATACGAACCAACAGGGTAAAATACGGATTTGATTTTATAATTGTGAATGGGGAAAATGCGGCCCATGGATTTGGAATAACTCAGAGAATCTGTGATAAATTTTTTGAGGTTGGCGTTGACGTCATCACACTCGGCAACCACTCGTTTGATCAGAAAGACGACCTTGCTATGTTTGAGCGAGAAAGAAGATTGATCCGGCCTCTGAACTATCCTCGGAGAACTCCTGGGCGGGGGTTTGTAGTTGCCGACGCGCATGGATTATTAGGTAGGAAGGTTATGGTCGTCAACGTAATGGGGCGGTTGTTTATGGAGGAAAATGACGATCCATTCGTTGTGATGACAGACTTGTTGAGCGAGTATAAGCTTACGGTTAATGTCGATGCCATTTTTGTCGATTGTCATGCGGAGGCTACCGCTGAAAAGACTGCGCTTGCGAGATATTTCGACGGTAAAATTTCGGCGCTTATCGGTACGCATACTCATGCGCCCACCGCCGACTTACAGATACTAAGTCGTGGAACGGGATTCCTGTCTGATTGTGGAATGTGCGGCGATTACGATTCTTGCATTGGAATGGATGATGAATCGCCCATCAAAAGATTTACGTCTAAAGTTGACGCGTATGCCAAGATGATTCCGGCGCAAAAGGAAGCGACAGTGTGCGGGGTTGTGGTAGACGTGGGAAATAACGGATTGTGCTCTAACATTCAAACAATCAGGGTTGGCGGATTTCTGAAGGAACAAAAAGATTGTTTAGGTCGTTTCTAAATCGACTGTCGGTTGTTTAACGACTGCCGCCATA
>JAIRYU010000018.1 GCA_031267545.1 Holosporales bacterium
CGCATCCCACCTTGATACGTCGAGTAGGCCGCCCAACTGTTCTACGCTTATCGGCCTCACGCTTGGAGAGGCGGACATGACGCGTTCTATGAGACCACTAACCGTACGCTCCGGGTCACCTAGATCGAGGCCAGCCACTTTGAAATCTTTGACATCTGCCCCCGCTCGCAACCCGCACATAGCTACATATCTATTTGCGGCTTCCCCCAGCGCCGTCGCGATCTGCCCTTGCTTTCCGCTGACGAGGGGCACTGGGTCCAGTACCGCCCTTATCAGCTGCAAGTACTGCAATGTTATTTTTTGTGCAACCGCCATCTCGCCCCCCGATGGGGTACCTTCCACCACGTTACCAGGTATCTGTTCAGGACGATCGTACTGCTGAAGCGCCGCTTTGAGCCTACCTAATGCTGTTTTGCCATCCCGTTCTTGCGCCTCCTCGTCCTTGTATTTTTCCTCAAGCGCCTTTTTTGTGGCTTGCACCCATCTGAGTACGACATTTATATCCGCTACGCCCACCTGTTTGTCGGCTTTAGTGGCAATTGCGATCTTCGAATTAGTCGTCGTCCTTCCCGCTCCCAGCAAGGCAGTTAAGTGATCATTAAACGCCCCCCCCGCTAACTTCTTTGGGGCCGAGCCAGTCGCTACTGCGTCCTGTTGTATCGCGGCTATTCCTACCGCTACCGTAACGAGTAGCTGTTTTGTTGTAAGTTTCATGCTTTCTCCGTCTAATTATTGCGTTAATCGTTGTTTAGCTGCGCGCATATTTTATCACAACTTGCGCATTGCAACCATCCAACCCTCTGCATCCATTGTATCATTGCAGCCGTCGATGAGTCTACTATATTATGCGCGTAGTAGTTATTGCGTTTTTCCCTATATTGCAACGAACTTCTGTTTCCGCTCTCCGAGCCTGCAACATTTTTCAAGATATATTCACGACAGGTTAACCATTTATTAACATGTGATCCCGTACAATATCCGTAGATACATCGTTAAACGCAGGGAAATGAGATGACGAGCGGATACGTACAAATCTGCGCAGCGCTGGCATGCGCGGTAACGCTGGCTTCAGTAGCGAATGCGACAGCTGAGCCGAATACAAATGAAGAAGCCGCGTCAAATATAGACAGCGCAGTTAAACATAGCGAGTCGCCGCCGCAATCGCAATTGGCTCCAGCTCCAATTCAGGCGCCAAGCGCGCAAGCTTCGCCGGCCGCAAAAGCGGGCCTAGGAGCGAACGTAGCCGCGCTGGCCAAAGCCGTGGGGAATCTAGCCGAGAGCGTAAGTCGAACAGAGGAGAAGCGCGCTACGGAAGCAAACGAAGCCCTAAAAAAATCAGACGAAAAATGGAAGTCGAATTTAGCGAAATTCGGCGCGGAAGTGGAAAAGTTCAATAACCTGATAATAATCAAGGGCAAGGGCGGGAAAGATATACTTACGAATAGAGCGGCATTAGCAAAGGCGCAGACGCTTAAGCAAGCGGCTCAGAAAAAGAGCGATCCGTCCCAGCTAAATCAAGGAGTCGCAATGCGAATAATTAGAACTCTCTCTTCCATGGCGGGGTAGTTTGACGCGTAAGTCAAAGAAATATACTCGCGCCATTTGACAAGCGGGTGAAATTTTTGCTAGAAGTGGCGGCGCTTTGATGTGTTTTAGTGGCGAAGTATATGTGGCAATCAGGTGGGTTGAGCGTACCATACATGGAAGAGACTGAGGCGGCGCTGAGAGTCGAAGCGCCAACGCGCAATAGTTAAGGTATTTCCAGTGTCAATGAGAAATTCTCGATGTTGTAAACATGAACCATGGTTACAACATCTCATGCATAAGAGAATTTCTTTTTGTTAAAGCAAGGACAATCCCTATACCAATCGCCGACGCTAAAAGCGAGCTTCCGCCGTAGCTAATGAATGGCAGCGTCATTCCCTTTGTTGGAATAACGTCAAGAGCAGTGCAAACGTTGATGATAGCCTGGAGGCAGAGCTGAAACACAATTCCGAATACGGTTGAGAAACTGAACATACTGGACGACTGCGCCACCCGCAGTATGGATCTCGCAAATATGGTTACAAACAAAGCTATGATTGCGAAACACAACAGAAACCCAAACTCCTCGCCAATAACGGAGAACACGAAATCAGAATGGGCGTCCGGAACTAGCGTCTTTATTTCTCCTTCGCCGGGGCCCTTTCCAAAAAACCCTCCGCTCTTGAACGCGTCGAGGGACTTTTGGATCTGATACAAATCGGCGTCGCCGCCGTCGTTCATTAAGAATCGATTTACCCTGTCGGCGCAGTGCGGGAACGCAAAATATACTCCGACTAACGCGCATATTACCGATGCGATAAAGACGATCATCATCGCGATTGACGCTCCGGAAATAAATATCTGCGCCATCCACGTTGAAACCATAACGACAACCATCCCAACGTCCGGCTGAGCTAAGACCAGCGGAACAACGAGAGAAAGCGCCACGATTGACATCAGGATACCGGGAAACTTCCTATCTCTATACTGCTCCGCTATAAACCACGCCGTCATCACCACGAGAATCGGTTTCATAAATTCCGAAGGCTGCGTTGAAAATCCGAAGATACCGATCCATCTCCTGGCTCCCTTGATTTCAGTTCCAATCAGCAAGGCGCACGCTATCGTTATCAGGCACGCTACGTATCCCAGGGCAGCTAATCTCCTCACGTGCCTGGCCTGCAAGAATGATGTGAAGATCATCAGAAAACACGCCACTGGAGCGATAATCATATGATGCATCACAAAATGAAACGGGGATAACGACAGTTTTACGGCAACCGCCGGCGTTGACGCCATACTGATCCAAACTCCGATGGCCATGACGGCAAGTACGGAGAATAGAATCACCCTGTCAATTGACGTCGCCCATCTCCTTAACAGGTCACTTAGCTTTCTTGTTGCCACCGCGCTTGTCCAATTCTAGTACCGCCTTCGTAAACTCGTCGCCTCTATGCTCATAGCTCTTAAATTGATCGAAACTCGAACACATGGGAGATAGCAAAACGACAGCCGGCCCATGCTCGTATCCGGCGTCCTGATAAGCGCGACGCAGCGCGTCGTCCATCGTATCGCACATAACCGTTTGCTTTCTATTAGCGAACGCAGCCTCGAACTCATCGACAGATTCCCCAAAAAGGTAAATTTTTCGAACGCCGGTAAGGTAGTCGTTCACGTACGGAAGCGGATCGACAGACTTACTGCGTCCGCCTACTAGCCAATATATCTCTTGACCGACAAACGTAGCAAGAGCCTTTGCGGCGGATGACGGATTCGTAGCCTTGCTGTCGTTCACGAACGTAACATTGTCAATTTTTCGTATTACGTTCATCCTATGCGGGAGCGGCTTAAAGCTATTGATGCCTCTCACAATCTCTTGATGGGACGCGCCTAGCCTTCGGCACACTGAGTATGCCATTTCGATATTTTGGCGATTATGTCTTCCAAGAAGATTCGTTATACCGGCGAAATCCAGGAGCACCCGTTTTGATTCCCTATCTATAAGCGCGTCCTCATGTATGTACATGTCAGCATTTGGGTTATTAGACGTTGATACGATCACAGCGTCTTGCGAAGCGGAGTACTTACTCATGGTGCGTCTATCCTCGAAGGATATAATCTTAAAGGCCGAGTGGTCCAGTGCGGCATGCTTTGCCGATATATAATTTTCAAATGCGCCGTGAAATTCATAATGATCCGGTTCTATGTTTAAAACGCAGGCAATTTGAAAATCGAGTAGGCTAGAGCTCGCAAGTTCATACGATGACATCTCCAATACGTAGTACTCGCCTTTTCCCATATCGAAGTATGGGATCCCGATGTTGCCGCCCATCCGTACCGAAACCCCCATTTCTTTGAGGATATGAAAAATTAGGGATGTTGTCGTGGACTTACCGTTAGTTCCAGTTACGGCAATAAGCTTGGCGTCCGGATTATAGATTCGGAAGATATCGAATGTTGAAAGTACCGGAATTTGAAACTCATTGGCCATCGTAACGCTTGCGTGCCGGTTGTGTCGCATAATTGGGACCGACGGGCTCTTCACCACGAAATCTATGTTTTTCCACTCCGCGTCGCGCATTGTGTGCGGAGCTCCAACTGCGCTTGAGTCGTCAATTGCTAATGCCCTATGTCCGCGGTCTTGAAGAAAATTATAGGCAGACTTTCCAGATACGCCGTACCCTACGACGAGGATCGTTTTTGGCGCGCTAAAGTCATTGATTGAATTTATCACAATCGCGGCGTTATACGTTCAAGCGTCGCATTCTATCACGAATTTATCATACGCGCAATTCCCGGGTGCGGTAAGGGGGATTGGGGATTGACGGAGGATAGTTGATCCCGATCCGCATAGCGATCTGGCTGTTGCGTCGCGTAGGCGCAATGCTGTACAATGGTGGCTACGCGTTACTTTTGCGGGCGTAGTTCAATGGTAGAACACAAGCTTCCCAAGCTTGCAGCGTGG